>JAQGMU010000281.1 GCA_028292195.1 Ramlibacter sp.
CGCATGGCGATCACCGGTTGTGGCGCTGCATGAAGACGAGCTTCTCGAACAGCGTCACGTCCTGTTCGTTCTTCAGAAGCGCGCCCACCAGCGGCGGCACCGCCACCTTGTCGTCCTTGCTTTGCAGCGCCTCGACCGGGATGTCCTCGGCCACGAGCAGCTTCAGCCAGTCCAGCAGTTCGGAGGTGCTGGGCTTCTTCTTCAGGCCGGGCAGGTTGCGCACGTCGTAGAAGGTCTTCATGGCCGACGTCAGCAGTTCCTGCTTCAGGCCGGGGAAGTGCACGTCGACGATGCGCTTCATCGTGTCGCCGTCGGGGAACTTGATGTAGTGGAAGAAGCAGCGGCGCAGGAAGGCGTCGGGCAGCTCCTTCTCGTTGTTGGAGGTGATGAACACCAGCGGCCGGTGCCTGGCCTTGACCAGCTCGCGCGTCTCGTAGACGTAGAACTCCATCCGGTCCAGCTCGCGCAGCAGGTCGTTGGGGAATTCGATGTCGGCCTTGTCGATCTCGTCGATCAACAGCGCCACCGGCTCGTCGGCCGTGAAGGCCTGCCAGAGCACGCCCTTGACGATGTAGTTGTGGATGTCCTTGACCTTCTCGTCGCCCAGTTGCGAGTCGCGCAGCCGGCTGACGGCGTCGTACTCGTACAGGCCCTGCTGGGCCTTGGTGGTCGACTTGATGTGCCACTGGAGCAGCGGCACGTCCAGCGCCTGGGCCACTTCCTCGGCCAGCATCGTCTTGCCGGTGCCGGGTTCCCCCTTGACCAGCAGCGGGCGCTTGAGGGTGATGGCGGCATTGACCGCCAGCATCAGGTCTTGCGTGGCAACGTAGTTCGGCGAGCCTTGGAACTTCATCGTGGTCGGGGAGGGGAATGGGCGGCGGGGAGGCCCCGATATAATCGCCGGTTGATCGAAAGAAACTGACCTCCGTCGGATTGTGCGCGCAAAATGAACAAGTTGTTGAACACGCTTTTCGCCCTGTCTGTCGCTTGCGCGACCAGCTTGGCCCTGGCGCAGGCACCGGCCGCAACGGCCCCTGCCGCGACCTCCGCGCCCGCTGCTGCGGCACCCGCTCCCGCCCCTGCGGCGCCGGCGGCCAAGCCGGCCGGACCGAAGTCGCTGGAAGCCAAGACGGCCATGTGCTACGGCTGCCACAACATCGTGGGCTACCAGGCCAGCTTCCCCGAGGTCTACAAGGTTCCCAAGCTGGGCGGCCAGAACGCGGCTTACATCGCCGCGGCGCTGAAGGCCTACCAGGCCGGCGACCGCAAGCACCCGACCATGCGCGCCATCGCCACGCCGCTGACGGACCAGGACATCACCGACATCGCCAGCTTCTACGAGAAGCAGGGCCGCGCCGCCCAGCCTGCCGAGAAGGCGAGCCGCGAGCCCGACGCCCAGGTCACCGCCCTGTTCGCCAAGTCCGCCTGCGTCTCCTGCCACGGCGCCAACTTCTCCAAGCCGATCGCGCCGAACTACCCGAAGATCGCCGGCCAGCATGCCGACTACCTGTTCGTGGCGCTGAAGTCGTACAAGACCGAGAACAACCCTGCCGTCGGCCGCAGCAACGGCGTGATGGCCGCCGTCGCCAAGCAGTTCACCAACGCCGAATTGAAGGTGCTGGCCAAGTACGTCGCCTCGCTCGACGGCGAACTGCAGACCTTGCCGGAACCGAAGTTTCACCACTGAGGCGCATGGCATCAAGTGAAAGGCCCCTTCCCGGGGCCTTTTGCATTTGGCGCTGATCGGTGGGGTCGCTGTCGCGAACCCACCCTACATCGGCTGCCGGCGTTCATAGGGTGGGTTGCGCGTAGCGCACCCCACCGCGGGGCTCAATCCTTCGTCGCCCGCCGCTGCACGCACTCCACATAGGCGTTGCCGTCCGGCGGCCGGCCGGCGCGCTGGCTTTCCCACAGCATCTGGCCCAGGCATTCCATGGCCTCGTGGTGGGCGTCGTGCAGCGAATTGCGCCGCGCCGCCAGCAGCTCCACCGCCTGCCGGATGCCGCGCGGCTGGTCGATCGAGCACTGCTCGCTGATCGACAGGTGCATGGACAGGTGCAGGAAGGGATTGCTGGCGCCATTCGCGCCGTCATAGACGCGGGCCACCGCCGCATCGGCGTCGGCCAGCTCGGGGTCGTACTCGGGATGCTCCTTCAGCCACTCGTGGGCCAGCGTTTCCAGCGCATCGAGCAACTGGCCGTCGCGGGCCTTGGCATGGACACCGCAGAAGAACCGGCGCACCTCTTCCTGGGAGGGATTGAACATAGCCGGCCAGCGTAGCACGGGGTCCTGCACGACGCCCGCATGCTGGAAAGTCTGTAGACACTTGGGCCGGACCTGCTGACAGAATGGCCCGGCACCCGCGGCCCTGCACGCGGCCTGAGTGCTTTCTTATTCGGAGACAAGCCATGAAGTCCTGGAAAACCGCATTGCTGGCCCTGTTCGCGACCGTGGGCCTTGGCCTCGCCGCGCAGGCGCAGACCCTGTCCATCGCCACCGGCGGCACCGGCGGCGTCTACTACCCGATGGGGGGCGGCCTGGCCGCGGCGCTGTCGAAGTACGTGCCCGGCATGCAGGCCACCGCGGAAGTCACGGGCGGCTCGGTCGACAACCTGAAGCTGATCGCCAGCGGCAAGCCCTACGTCGGCTTCACCATGACCGATGCGGCGCAGGACGCCTACCGGGGCGAGGACAAGTTCAAGGACCACAAGGTGCCGCTGCGCACGCTGATGGTGCTGTACCCGAACCGCATGCACGTGGTGACCATCGACGGCAAGGGCATCAACAAGTTCTCCGACCTGAAGGGCAAGCGGGTTTCCACCGGTTCGCCCGGCAGCGCCACGGAGGTGATGGCCTTCCGCCTGATCGAGGCCGCCGGCCTGGACAAGGACAAGGACCTGAAGCGCGAACGCCTGGGCGCCGCCGAATCGGTCAACGCCATCAAGGACGGCAAGATCGACGCCTTCTTCTGGGTCGGCGGCCTGCCCACCGCCGCCGTCTCCGACCTGGCCAACACGCCCGGCAACAAGCTCAAGATGGTCGACCACAGCGAGCTGGTCGCCGCCATGAACAAGAAGTGGGGCAACCTGTACGTCGAGGACACCATCC
Organism: Ramlibacter sp.; assembly: GCA_028292195.1. Lineage (GTDB taxonomy): Bacteria > Pseudomonadota > Gammaproteobacteria > Burkholderiales > Burkholderiaceae_C > Ramlibacter. The sequence goes on from JAQGMU010000281.1 coordinate 3,109, forward strand.
CGAAGGAAACCTACCGCGGCATGGACCACGACAACAAGCAGGCCACGGTGATGAACATCCTGGTGGCGCACGAGAACATGGACGAGAAGACGGCCTACAACATCGTCAAGACCATCTTCGACAAGAAGGCCGACCTGGTGGCCGTGCACAAGGAAGCCGAGAACTTCAAGCTGGAAAGCCAGAAGACTTCCGCGACGCCGATTCCCTTCCACC
>JAQGMU010000289.1 GCA_028292195.1 Ramlibacter sp.
GCGATGCAGAAATTCCTGTTCGCGATGAACCGCGAGGCCGAGGTGCAGCGGCGCTACCGCGAAGGCGGCGCCACGCGCGACACGCTGCTGGCCGGCTACGACCTCGACGACGAAGAGCGAACCGCCATCCGCGACGGCGACATCGGCAAGCTCTACGTGCTGGGTTGCAACGGCCAGCTGTTGATGCACTTCGCGCCGCTGCTCGGCCTGCCGTGGGCGGAGTACCTGGAAGCCATGCGCGAAGGCGTGCGCAAGTACGGGCCGGTGCGGGCCGGCATCTACGCGATGACCACAGGCACCGACGAGAAAGTGGCGGGGGTTTGACATGAGCCTGGTCTTCGCGGGCGTCTGCAGCCATGCACCCGGCATCACCGGCCGCGCCCACCTGGCCGACCCCGCGGTGAAGGACGAGTTCCACCGCCAGTTCCATCGCATGGGCGAACAGCTGCGCGCGTCCCGGCCGGACGCAGTCATCGTCGTCGCCGCCGAGCACTTCGCCAACTTCTTCATGAACAACATGCCGGCCTATGCGATCGGCATGGCGGACCAGTACGAGGGCCCGATCGAGGACCCGCAGTGGCTAGGCATCGCCAGGCGCAAGATTCCCGGCAACGCGGGGCTGTCACAGCGCCTGATCCGTGAAGTGATGCAGACGGTGGACCTGGCCTATGCCGAAGAATGGAAGTTCGACCACGGCATCATGGTGCCGCTGAATTTCCTGACGCCGGCCTACGACCTTGCCGTGATCCCGGTCAACATCAATTGCCAGGGGCCACCGCTGACGCCGCTGCACCGGGCCTGGGCCTTCGGCGAGGCGCTGCGCCGCGCCTGCGACCAGGCGCCGGAGCGGATCGCGCTGGTGGGCACCGGCGGCATCTCGCACTGGCCGGCAACGCCGGATTCGGGCAAGGTCAACGAAGCCTGGGACCGCGAGTTCCTGGACCGCTGGTGCCGCAACGACCGCGAGGCCATGCTGTCGTACACCGACGAAGCCACCTACCGCGAAGCCGGCCAGGGCGGCTTCGAGATCCGCACCTTCCTCAGCGTGGCCGCCGCGGCGCGGGGCCGGGGCGAGGTGCTGCACTTCAAGCCCATTCCCATCTTCGCCGTGAGCTGCACCGCGGCCACCATGTCCGTGGAGTAGCGCCATGCCGCACCTGGTCATCCTCTACACGCCCAACCTCGAAGGCAAGACCGACGTCACGGCGCTGTGCCGCAAGCTGGCCGACGAGATGCTCGTCATCCGCGACGAGGCCGGCAAGCAGGTATTCCCCACCGGCGGCACCCGGGTGCTGGCCTACCCGGCGGCGCACTATGCGGTGGCCGACGGCAAGGGCGACTACGGCTTCATGTACCTCAACGTGCGCATGGGCAGCGGCCGCAGCGACGCGGTGAAGAAGGAAGCCGGCGACCGCCTGATGGTGGTGCTGAAGGAGCACGTGACGCCCATGTTCGAACGCGAGCTGGTCGGCGTCACGCTGCAGATCGACGAGAGTCCGGGCCAGGTGTACGACGGCAAGCACAGCACGCTGCATCCACTGTTCAACAAGTGACCATGTTCGACCAGGACACCATCGCCCAACTTGCCGCCGAACTGCACCGGAGCGAGAAATCCCGCGTGCAGGTCGAGCATTTCTCCAAGCGCTTCCCCGGCATGACGATAGCGGACGGCTACGCCGTTTCGCGCGCCTGGGTGCAGGTGAAGATTGCCGAGGGCCGCCAAGTGCGCGGCCACAAGATCGGCCTGACCTCGCGCGCCATGCAGATCTCCAGCCAGATCGACGAGCCGGACTACGGCACGCTGCTGGACGACATGTTCTTCGAGCCGGGGTCCATCCCCACCGAGCGCTTCATCGCGCCGCGCGTCGAAGTGGAGCTGGCGTTCATCCTCAAGCGCAAGCTGGCAGGCGCCGATGTCTCGGTCGAAGACGTGCTGGCCGCCACCGAATACGTCACGCCGGCCATCGAGATCATCGACTCGCGCATCGAACAATTCGACCGCCACACCAAGGTGATGCGCAAGGTCTACGACACCATCAGCGACAACGCGGCCAATGCCGGCATCATCCTCGGTGGCAAAAAGGTTCATCCGCGCGAGGTCGACCTGCCCTGGTGCGGCGCCATCCTGCGCCAAAACGGCGCGGTGGAAGAGACCGGCCTGGCCGCCGGCGTGCAGGGCCACCCGGCCATCGGCGTCGCCTGGCTGGCGCGCAAGCTGGCGGCCTGGGGCGAGAGCCTGGCAGCCGGCGAGGTGGTGCTGGCCGGCTCCTTCACCCGGCCGGTGGCGGCGAAGAAGGGCGACGTGTTCGACGCCGACTACGGCCCGCTCGGCCGTTTCGAATTCAAATTCACCTGAGGAAGCAACTTGCAGACCCCTATCAACCCCTTCAAGAAGGCGCTGGCCGAGAAGCGCACCCAGTACGGACTGTGGTGCAGCCTGCTCGGGCCGCTGAGCACCGAGATCTGCGCGGCGGCCGGCTACGACTGGCTGCTGCTCGATGCCGAGCACACCCCCAACGATCCGCTCAACCTGATGCAGCAGGCGCAAACCATCGCCGGCTACCCTGGCACCCACGCCGTGGCACGCGTGCCCATGGGCCACGGCTACGTGGGCCAGGCGCTGATCAAACAGTACCTGGACCTCGGCATCCAGACCCTGCTGGTGCCCATGGTCGATACGCCGGAGCAGGCGCGCGAACTCGTGCGCTGCATGCGCTACCCGCCGGACGGCATTCGCGGGATGGCGGCGGCGCGCGCCTCGGGCTGGGGGCGCAACGCGGGCTACGCGAAGGAAGCCAACCAGCAGGTGAGCCTGCTGGTGCAGGTCGAGACGCGCGAGGGCGTGCGCAACCTCGACGCCATCGCGGCGACCGAGGGCGTCGACGGCGTCTTCATCGGGCCGTCCGACCTGTCGGCCGCCTTCGGCCATGTCGGCGACCCCTGGCACCCGGAGATGCAACAGATCACCGCTGACGCCTTCCGCCGCATCCACGCCGCCGGCAAGGCGGTCGGCATCCTCACCCTGGACGAAGCCATGGCGCGCCGGCACGTGGAGATGGGCGCCGACTTCATCGCGCTGGGCACCGACAGCAACCTGATGGTGAAGGGCACCAGCGCGCTGCTCGCCAAGTTCAAGGGCGCTGCCCAACCCGCGGCCAAGGGCCAGAACTACTGAGAGGAACCGCCATGAACGCCGTGCTGCAGCCCCCTGCTGCCACCATGCACCCGGACGAATGGAAGGCCCGCGTCGAACTGGCCGCCGCCTACCGCATCTTCGACATGCTCGGCTGGGCCGAGATGATCTACAACCACATCACGGTGCGGGTGCCCGACAGCGTGACGGGCGGCCAGAAGCACTTCCTGATCAACCCATTCGGCCTGCACTACTCCGAGGTGACGGCCAGCAACCTGCTGAAGATCGACCTGCAGGGCAACAAGCTGGACGCGCACAATCCCTGGCCGGTGAACCCGGCTGGCTTCACGATCCACGCCGCCATCCACCAGAACCTGCCCGACGCCCACTGCGTGATGCACACCCACACCACCAACGGGCTGGCGGTGGCCTGCACCGAGGGCGGCCTCGCGCAGAACAACTTCTATTCGGCGCAGCTGCATGACATGGTGGCGTACCACGACTTCGAGGGCATCACGATCCACGCCGACGAGGCGCCGCGCCTGCTGGCCAGCATGGGTGCGCGGCCGCTGATGATCCTGCGCAACCACGGCCTGTTGGCAGCGGGACCAACGCTGCCGCTCACCTTCGTGCGGCTGTGGACGCTGCAGCGCGCCTGCGACGTCCAGGTGACGCAGGCCGGCCTGGGCCGGGCGATCGCGATTACCGAAGCGTTGGCGCGCAAGACCACCCACGACTCGTTCCAGTTCGACGCCCAGTTCGGGGCCGGCCAGGACGTGTTCGACGCCATGACGCGGCTGATGGAACAGCGCTCCGGCACGGGCTACAAGTCATGAAGGTCGGCATCTACGGCGCCGGCGCCATCGGCGGCTGGATCGGCGTGCGGCTGGCGCAGGCCGGCTGCGAGCTCAGCGTGGTGGCGCGCGGCGCGACGCTGGCAGCCCTGCAGGCCAGAGGCCTGCGGCTGCAAACGGGCGGCGAAACGCTTACCGCCAGGGTCAAGGCAAGCGCTGCCCCCGCCGACCTCGGCGTGCAGGATCTCGTGGTGATCGCGGTGAAAGCGCCGGCCCTGGCCGAGGTCGCCGCGGCGATCCGCCCGCTGCTCGGCCCCGGCACCATCGTGCTGACCGCCATGAACGGCGTGCCCTGGTGGTTCTTCCAGGGCTTCGGCGGCGCCTACGAGGGCACGCGGCTGAAGGCCGTGGACCCGGAGGGCCGCATCGCCGAGGCGATCCCGGCGCGCCACATCGTGGGCTGCGTGGTCCACGCCAGCTGCGCGCTGCGCGAACCCGGCTTCGTGCAGCACCACTTCGGCAACAAGCTGATCATCGGCGAGCCTTCGGGCGCCAAGACCGAAAGCGTGCAGGCACTGGCCGCCCTTCTGCAGCGGGCCGGTCTCGAAGTCGAACTGTCGGAGCAGATCCAGAAGGACGCCTGGTACAAGCTGTGGGGCAACATGACGGT
>JAQGMU010000292.1 GCA_028292195.1 Ramlibacter sp.
GCGCTGCTGTTCGACTTCATGAACGGCTTCCACGACGCCGCCAACTCGATCGCCACCGTGGTCTCCACCGGCGTGCTGAAGCCCGCCACGGCGGTGGTGTTCGCCGCCTTCTTCAACCTGGTGGCGATCGGGGTGTTCCACCTGAGCGTGGCGGCCACGGTCGGCAAGGGCATCGTCGAGCCGGGGGTGGTGAACACGCACGTGGTGTTCGGCGCCCTGGTCGGGGCGATCAGCTGGAACGTCATCACCTGGTTGTACGGCATTCCCAGCAGCTCCTCGCATGCGCTGATCGGCGGCATCGTGGGCGCGGTCATCGCGAAGAACGGCGCCGGGGCGCTGATCGCCGCCGGCATCTGGAAGACGGTGATCTTCATCTTCGTCTCGCCGGTGCTCGGCTTCATCCTCGGCTCGCTGATGATGGTGATCGTGTCCAACCTGTTCCGCTCGAGCCGGCCGTCCAAGGTCGACAAGTGGTTCCGCCGGCTGCAGCTGGTTTCGGCCGGCGCCTACAGCCTGGGCCACGGCGGCAACGACGCACAGAAGACCATCGGCATCATCTGGATGCTGCTGATCGCCACCGGCTACGTCGCCGCGGGCGACAAGTCGCCACCGAGCTGGGTGGTGATCTGCTGCTACCTGGCCATCGCCATGGGCACCATGTTCGGCGGCTGGCGCATCGTCAAGACCATGGGCCAGAAGATCACCAAGTTGAAGCCGGTGGGAGGCTTCTGCGCGGAAACCGGCGGCGCCCTGACGCTGTTCCTAGCCACCGCCCTGGGCATTCCGGTGTCGACCACGCACACCATCACCGGCGCCATCGTGGGTGTCGGCTCCACCCACCGCATGAGCGCGGTGCGCTGGGGCGTGGCCGGCAACATCGTGTGGGCCTGGATCTTCACCATCCCGGCCAGCGCATTCGTCGCCGCCATCGCCTACTGGATCAGCCTGCAGCTGTTCTGAGCAGTGGCGGCCTGGGATGCAGGCGCGCCATCGCCAGCGCGTCGACGAAGCGCCCGTCCTTCAGCGCGTAGTCGCGGTGCCGGCCTTCCTCGACGAAGCCCATGTTGCGGTACAGCGCCTGGGCCCGGTCGTTGTCGGCGTGCACCACCAGCTCCACCCGCAGCACGTTGGCCCAGTTGTCGGCCCAATCGAGCAGCCGCGCAATCAGCCGGCGGCCCACGCCGCGCCCCTGCCACTCCAGCGCGACGCCGATGCCCAGCGAGCGCGCATGGGCGCGCCGCATGCTGGCGCCGTTCAGGTGCAGGCCGGCGCAGCCGACCACCCGCCCAGCGGCGACCGCCACCAGGCTGCAGCCGCCCGCCTCGACCCTGCTCAGGTGCTCCAGCCGCGACGCGACCGGCATGTCGGGCATCTGCAGGGTTCCCTCGAAGGTGCCCGGCGCGCCCATGAGGGCGGACATGCCGGCGGCGTCCTCGGGTTCCCGGGCGCGGATGGTCAGGTTGTCGGCGTCGGCCTCGTGAGCGGCGCGGTCCATTTCGGAACTCCTGGTTGGGGTTGCACGGACGACCCAATCTACAGGAAGCTCATGCAAACGGCATATGCCGCTTGTGCATGAAGCGATGCGGGGGCCCCACCGGCCTCCGTCATTCGCTGATCTTGCGGCCTTCCTCGACCTGGCTTTCGAAGTAGTGCTGGAAGCTGACCGCGATGCTGGCCAGCAGCGTGGTGGCGCCGGCCATCAGGGCGAACACGATGGCCCAGATCGTCGCCCAGCCGGTGTTGCCCTGCGGCGCATCGGGCCGCGCAGGGTTGAAGCGCGCGTTCCAGTCCTCAGGCTTCATCAGGCCGTAGACGATGGCGGTGAGGCAGCAGCCGGCGACGGTGAAGCCCAGCACCGGCGTCAGCACCCAGCTGAGGGCGTCGTTCTGCCCCAGCCGCGCCATGCGCAGCACACCGTAGGCGCCCAGCGCCGTCGGCAGCGGCAGCAGCCAGCCCCAGAGGTCGCGCAGCCCGTGCAGGTAGAAGCGGTGCAGGCCCAGCGGGCCACCCAGAAAGGCCAGCCAGGCGGCGAGCGTCTTGCTCTTCATGCGGCCGCCGGTGCGGTGCCGTCGGCTTCGCCCAGCGGTCTGTCCATCAGCACGATGTCGAGCCAGCGGCCGAATTTCCAGCCGCAGGACTTGATGACGCCGACCTGCTCGAAGCCCAGGGCCCGGTGCACGGCGATCGAGGCGGCGTTGTCCGAGTCGCCGATCACGGCGATCAGCTTGCGGATGCCGGCCGCCTCGGCCTCGCGGGTCAGGGCGGTCAGCAGTTGCCTGCCCAGGCCCTGGCCGGCGGCGTCGGGATGCAGGTAGATCGAGTCCTCGGCCGAAAACCGGTAGGCCGGCCGCGGCTTGAACCACTGGCAGTAGGCGAAGCCGAGCACGCGGCCCTCGCGCTCCGCCACGAGGTAGGGCAGGGCCTTGGCCAGCACGTCGGCGCGGCGCGCGGCCATGTCGCTTTCATTGGGCGGCGTGGTCTCGAACGTGCCGGTGCCGTGGGTGACATGGTGGCCGTAGATGGCCGTGATGGCAGGCACGTCGTGGTCGGTGCTGGGGCGGATGGTGAGCATAAATTGGGAAGACGTTATAATCGCAGGCTTTTCGGCGTGTCGCTGGCCGGGTGGCCAGTCGCGTGTCTCAACGCCGGTAGAACATCTGGTGGCTTGCGAGAAGCAAGCACCTCATCCACCCGAAGGATAAATCATGGTCGTCATTCGACTCTCCCGTGGCGGGGCCAAGTCCCGTCCGTTTTACAACATCGTCGTCGCCGACAAACGCGTGCGACGCGACGGCCGCTTCATCGAGCGCCTGGGTTTCTACAACCCGCTGGCCAAGGACGGTGAGGAAAAACTGCGCGTCGCGCAGGACCGCCTGACCTACTGGCGCGAGGTCGGCGCGCAGGCTTCGCCCACGGTGGAACGCCTGCTCAAGGACGGCTCCATCAAGGCCGCCGCCGCCCCCGCTGCCGTAGCCGCCTGAGGGCGACGATGGCCGCGCCCGGCCGTCCGGCAGCCACGCTGCCGGCTGGAATCGATGCCGCGGAATTGCCCGCGGACGCCATCGAAGTCGGGCGCATCGCCGATGCATGGGGCGTCAAGGGCTGGTTCAAGGTCCTGCCCCACAGCGCCGACCCGCAGGCGCTGTTCTCCTCGAAGCGCTGGTACCTGCAACCGTCCGAAAGAGGCGCCAAGACCTTTTCCGGCACGGTGCTGCTGCGCGTGCGCGAAGCCAAGGAGCACTCGGACACCGTGGTGGCCCGGGCCGACGAGATCGAGGACCGCGCCGCCGCCGAGGCGTTGCGCGGCGCCCGCATTTTCGTGCCGCGTTCTTCCTTCCCCACCGCCGACCCGGACGAGTATTACTGGGTCGACCTGCTGGGGCTGGACGTCGTGAACCGCGAAGGCGTGGCGCTGGGCACGGTCAAGGAACTGCTGGCCACCGGGCCGCAGACGGTGCTGGTGCTGGAATACGAAGAGGACGGCAAGCCGCTGGAGCGCATGCTGCCCTTCGTCGCCGCCTTCATCGACGGCGTCGACCTGGCTGGCCGCAAGATCACCGTCGACTGGCAGCCCGATTACTGAAGGCGCGCCGTGCGCTTTGACCTCATCACCCTGTTTCCGGAGCTGTTCGCGCCCTTCCTGGCAGCGGGCGTGACCCGCCGTGCCTACGAGACGAAGCAGGTCGACGTGCGGCTGTGGAACCTGCGCGATTTCGCCGAAGGCAACTACCGCCGGGTCGACGACCGCCCGTTCGGCGGCGGCCCCGGCATGGTGATGCTGGCCGAGCCGCTGGCGCGCTGCCTGGCGGCCGTGCGGGCCGACCGCGCCGCCGACGCCGCGCCGGTGGTGCTGTTTTCCCCGGTGGGCGAGCGGCTGGACCACGCCGGCGTCGAACGCTGGTCGGCCGGCGCCGGCGCC
>JAQGMU010000294.1 GCA_028292195.1 Ramlibacter sp.
CAGAGCACGGCGACCACCAGGCAGACGAAGTAGAAGGCGCTGCCGTTGCCGGCCGTCCAGCCGAACATCTTCACCGGGCCCACCGTCTTGCCGGCGTTGCCGCCGGTGACGCTCTCCCAGCGCGCGACCACCTCGGCCACGATGAAGCCGCAGGACAGCGTCGCGATGCCCAGGTAGATGCCTTTCACCCGCAGCGCCGGCAGGCCGACGATCACGCCCACGGCGGCCGCCAGCACCGCACCGGTGACGAGCGCCAGCGGGAAGGGCCAGCCCATGCCGGTCAGCACCGCCTGCGCATAGGCGCCGACGCCGAAGAAGGCGGCATGGCCGATGGAGAACAGCCCGGTGAAGCCGGCCAGGATCATCAGCCCGAGGCCGACGATGCCGTAGATCAGGATGAAGGTGAGCTGGGCCAGCAGGTATTCCGACAGCAGCCAGGGCGCGGCCAGCAGCCACAGGCAGAGCAGGCTGTACCAGAAGACCTGGCCGCCGTGCTTGGCGAGCTTCAGGTCCTGGCCGTAATCCGTCTTGAAGAGAAATCTCATAATTTGATCGGGACAGTGCAACGCTTCGCTTTTGGCCTGTCCCGCATGTCATTCACACTTTCTTGCGAAGCTTTTCGCCGAACAAACCATTCGGCATCACGACCAGCATGATCAACACCACTACGTACGCCGCGATGTCCTTGAATCCTTCAGGAAGATAGAACCCCGACAAAGACTCCACCACCCCGATCACCAGCCCGCCGACGATGGCGCCCGGCAGGCTGCCGAAGCCGCCGACCACCGCCGCCGGGAAGGCCTTCAGCCCGATGAAGCCCATGTTCGCGTGCACGAAGGTGATGGGCGCCAGCAGCAGCCCGGCGACCGCGGCGACGGCTGAAGCCAGCCCCCACACCAGGCTGTTCAGCCGCTTGACCGGGATGCCCATGTAGTAGGCCGCCAGCTGGTTCTGCGAAGCCGCCTGCATGGCGATGCCCACCTTGCTGTACTTGAACACCGCGTAGAGCACCCCGCACAGCACCGCGGTGGCGGCGATCACCACCATCTGCTCCACGTTCAGCACCAGGCCGCCGGCGTTCCAGACCTGGTCCTTGTACGGCACCGGCATCGTGTGGGTTTCGGTGCCGATGTTGGGGATCATGGTGATCAGGCCGCGCGCCACGTAGCCGATGCCGATGGTGAGCATCACGATGGAAAAGGCCGGCTGGCCGAGGATGGGCCGGATCACCAGCAGCTCCAGCAGCACGCCGAAGAGCGCCATGCCGACGATGGCGGCGATGACGGCCAGCCAGAAGGGGAACCCCATCAGCGTCATGGCGGCCAGGCCGAAGAAGGCGCCGAGCATCATCAGCTCGCCCTGGGCGAAGCTGACCGTTTCGGTCGCCTTGTAGATCAGGACGAAGCCCAACGCGATCAGGCCGTAGATGCACCCCTGTGCGATGCCGCTGATCACCAGTTGCAGAAATTGCACCGCTGCCCTCTTCCATATGGTGGCGCACCGTTATAGCTGGGGGTTTGCGTCACCGTGACAGGGCTTGCCCTACACCTGTCGCCTTGGCTACCGGCGGCGGCTGCGGTTAAATGCGCCGCATGGACACAGCCAGCGTGCGCAGCGAGAAGCTGGGCGACATCACCATCGTCACACTGGAGCGGCCGCAGGTGCGCAATGCCGTCGACGCGGAGACGGCGCGCCGGCTGCACCGGGCTTTCCTGGACTTCGAGGCCGACGCAGGCGCGCGGGTGGCCGTCTTCCATGGCGCCCACGGTCATTTCTGCGCCGGCTGGGACCTGCAGGCGGGCGCGCAGCTGGCGGCCGGCGGCGCGGCGGCCGTGATCGACGCGTTGGACTTCCAGCCGCAGGACGCGCAGCCCCCCGGCCCGATGGGCCCGACGCGGCTGGTGTTGAACAAGCCCGTGATCGCCGCCATCAGCGGCGCGGCCGTGGCCGGCGGCATGGAACTGGCGTTGTGGTGCGACTTGCGCGTGATGGAAGAGGACGCCTACTTCGGCGTCTACTGCCGCCGCTTCGGCGTCCCGCTGATCGACGGCGGCACGGTGCGGCTGCCGCGCCTGATCGGCCTGGGCCACGCCATGGACCTCATCCTCACCGGGCGCAAGGTGGAAGCGCACGAGGCCTTGCGCATCGGCCTGGCCAACCGGGTGGTGCCGCGCGGCGCGCGCGCGAAGCGGCGATCGCGCTGGCGCGGCAGCTGGCGAAATTTCCGCAGCCGACGATGCTGGCGGACCGGATGAACGCCCATGAGCAGTGGGGCAAGAGCCTGCCCGAGGCCTTGCATGGAGAGTGGGAGCGCAGCAAGGACCGCATAGCCGACGGCCTCGACGGCGCCGGCCGCTTCGCCGGCGGTGAAGGCCGGCATGGAAAGTAAGCCGTGGTGAGCCCGGAGGCGAACCGCGGCTTCAGCGCGGGATCTCGCGCGGCTTCCCGTGCTCGTCGATCGCCACGTACGTCAGCAGCGCCTCCGTTACTTTCACGAACTGCCCCTGGGTGCCGATGCGCTCGGCGAATACCTCGACATCCACCGTGACCGAGGTGCGGCCGATGCGCGTGACCGAAGAGAAGAAGCTCAGGATGTCACCCACCCGCACCGGCTGCTTGAAGATGAATTCCTTGACCGCCACCGTGGCCATGCGGCCGCGGATGACGCGCGCCGG
>JAQGMU010000299.1 GCA_028292195.1 Ramlibacter sp.
AGCCCTGCTTCATCCGCGAGCCTTCCTCGCCGATGTGGAAGATCTTCTGCTCGGCTTCGTCGAGGATCTTCTCGACTGCCTTGCCCTGCGGGTTGAAGGCGGCGGTGGCGATCTCGTCGCTGGCCGAGACCAGCTTGCGCAGGATGGAGCGCTCGCGCACGATCTCGGCGTAGCGGCGGATGTTGACGGCACTCGGCACGTACTGCGCCAGCGAGTTCAGGTAGGCCAGGCCGCCGATCTCGTCGGCCTTGCCCAGGCTCTGCAGCTGCTCGAACACCGTGATCACGTCGGCCGGCCGGCTGCCGTTGATCAGGCCGCCGATGGAGGCGTAGATCAGCTTGTGTTCATAGCGGTAGAAGTCGCCATCGGTGAGCAGGTCGCCGACGCGGTCCCAGGCCTGGTTGTCGAGCAGCAGGCCGCCGAGCACGCTGGACTCCGCCTCGATCGAATGCGGCGGGATGCGCAGCTGCGCCACCTGCCGGTCGCGCGGATACTCGTCGAAATCGGCGCTCAGGACTGCGGACATGGATTGACTCTCTCCTCAAACCGGGATTGTCCCGCGGGCTGTAGAAATGTCCAGTGATAACACTGTGGGAATGCTGTGGGTAACCGGCTGGAGCTTGTGGGCGGGCGAGATCCAGCAGCCGGAATTGAAAAAGCCGCCCGCAGGCGGCTTTGAATCGCGAAGCGAGGACGCTTACGCGGTTTCGCCGTAGACGGTGACCGTGATCGCGACGACCACGTCGGTGTGCAGCGCCACGGAGACGTTGCTGTCGCCGACGACCTTGATCGGGCCGTTGGGCATGCGCACCTGGGACTTCGCCACCGGGAACCCCATCTTGGTGAGTTCCTCGGCGATGTCGAAGTTGGTGACCGAGCCGAACAGGCGGCCGTCGACGCCGGCCTTCTGGGTCAGCTTGACGGCCTGGCCGGCCAGCTTCTCGCCCTGGGCCTGCGCGCCGGTCAGCTTGCTGGCGGCGGCTTTTTCCAGTTCGACGCGCTTGGCTTCGAATTCGGCCTTGTTGGCATCGGTCGCGCGGCGGGCGTGGCCGTGCGGGATCAGGAAGTTACGGGCGTAGCCGTCCTTCACCTTCACGATCTCGCCCAGGTTGCCCAGGTTGATGACTTTTTCGAGCAGGATGACTTGCATGGCTACTTCCTCAGATGCGGTGCTGGTCGGAGTACGGCAGCAGGGCCAGGAAGCGCGCGCGCTTGATGGCCGTGTTCAGCTGGCGCTGGTAGATCGCGCGGGTGCCGGTCAGGCGCGCCGGGATGATCTTGCCGTTCTCGGAGATGAAGTCGCGCAGGGTGTCGATGTCCTTGTAGTCGATCTCCTCGACGCCGGCGACGGTGAAGCGGCAGAAGCGCTTGCGCTTGAACAGCAGCGACTGGGTGTTGCGCTTCGGACGCTTGTCCTTGTTGAATTTCTTGAACGTGGCCATGTGGGACCCCTGGAAAAAACTAATCTTGCTGAAATGACTGGATGTGCAGGACCGGGTGCTTGCCGTTGCGGAACGCCGCCAGGAAACCCGTGAACCGGAAGCCGCTGCCGACCGCCTGCCTGGCAAGGGTCTCGGCATCGGTCCCGAAGGCCACCGCCCTGATCTCCACCTTGACCTGCCGCTGCTGCCCTGCTTCCAGGGCTGACGACTCGTGTTCGAGCCGCAGGTCGATGGCGGGCAATCCGGCCGGCGTGTAGCGCAGGGCCTTGGCCTCCGCGATACGGGCGCTCAGGATCGTCTGGTTCACACCCGGCTTGCGCCGATCAGGACTGGAACTCCGCCTGCTGCTGCTTGCGGGCTTCCTCGCGCTCGACGGTCTTCATCATCGACGACGGGCCGTTGTCGGCCTTCTTCTTGACCACGGTGAGGTGGCGCAGGACGGCGTCGTTGAAGCGGAAGGCGTGCTCCAGCTCGCTCATCACGGGCTGGTCGGCTTCGATGTTGATGCACAGGAAGTGCGCCTTGGCGAGCTTGCTGATCTGGTAGGCCAGCTGGCGGCGGCCCCAGTCTTCGACGCGATGCACCTTGCCGTTGCCGGCGGTGATCATGCCCTTGTAGCGCTCCAGCATGGCCGGAACCTGCTCGCTTTGATCCGGGTGGATCAGCAAGATGATTTCATAGTGACGCATTGATTCTCCTTGAGGATGAAGCCGGCGGCGGTCGCCGCGGCTTTGGTGACAGCTGCCTCCGGCGTCAAGACGGGGTGCAGCAAGGTAAGCCCGCAATTATAGCCCGCTGCGCCAGACCCTGCTCCAGGCCGGTAGCGGGCGTGAAAAAGCCCGCCGAAGCGGGCTTTGGAAGAGCCATGGACGCCTCAATCCCGGGCGTAGATATCCACGTCCTTGGTCTCCCGGATGAACAGGGTGCCGATGACGAAAGTCGCCGCCGCCACGACCACCGGGTACCAGAGCCCGTAGTAGATGTCCCCCGTGGCCGCCACCATGGCGAAGGCGGTGGTCGGCAGCAGCCCGCCGAACCAGCCGTTGCCCACGTGGTAGGGCAGGCTCATGGAGGTGTAGCGGATGCGCGTCGGGAACAGTTCCACCAGCATCGCCGCGATCGGGCCGTAGACCATGGTGACCAGGATCACCAGGAACACCAGCAGCAGCAGCACCATGACCTTGTTCATCTTGGCCGGGTCGGCCGGGCTGGTGAGGCCGGCGGCCTTGGCGTTGTCGCCGAGCGTCTTGCGGAAGTCACCGATCGCCTTGGTGCTTTCAGCCGAGAAACCGTGCCGCTGCTCATTGAGCGTGCCGACCGGCGCAGTCAGCACCTTGTCGCCCAGGCTGACGGTGGCCGGCGTACCGGCTGGCCCCACCTTGTTTTCATACGGGATGTACGACTGCGTCAGGGCCCGCTTGGCGATGTCGCAGGAGGTGGTGAAGTCGATGTCGCGGGCGATCGGGCTGCCCTGGAACGAGCAGGTCTTCGGGTCGGCCGTCACCGTCACCCTGGTCGCTTCCTGCGCGGCCAGCAGGGCCGGGTTGGCGTACTTCAGCAGCATCGGGAACACGCTGAAATAGGTCAGCGCCGCGATCAGGCAGCCGGCCATGATGATCGGCTTGCGGCCGATGCGGTCCGAAAGCGAACCGAAGACGACGAAGAACGGCGTGCCGATCAGCAGCGCGGCGGCGATGAAGAGGTTGGCCGTGGTCCCGTCCACCTTGGCGATGGTGGTCATGAAGAACAGGGCATAGAACTGGCCGCAGTACCAGACCACCGCCTGGCCCGCCGTCAGGCCCAGCAGCGCCAGGATGACGATCTTCAGGTTGCGCCATTCACCGAAGGACTCCTTCAGCGGCGCCTTGGAGATCTTGCCTTCGGACTTCATCTTCTGGAAGGCCGGCGATTCAGCCAGGCTGAGCCGGATCCAGACCGACACCCCCCGCAGGATGATGGAAACCAGGAACGGGATGCGCCAACCCCAATCGCCGAATTCCTTCTCGCCCATCCAGTTGCGCACGCCCAGGACCACCAGCAGCGA
>JAQGMU010000303.1 GCA_028292195.1 Ramlibacter sp.
ACGCTGCTGGGCGTGCTGTTGCTCACGTCCAAGGGCGCCGCCGGCGTCACCGGCAGCGGCTTCATCGTGCTGGCCGCGACGCTGTCGGCCGTGGGCCACGTGCCGGTGGCGGGGCTGGCGCTGATCCTCGGCATCGACCGCTTCATGTCCGAGGCGCGGGCGCTGACCAACCTGGTCGGCAATGCGGTCGCCACGCTGGTGGTGGCCAAGTGGACGGGGGACCTCGATGAGGCGCAGCTGAAGGCGCGGCTGGATGGTCAGGACTGGGATGAAACCGGGGAGCCCGAGGTGTTGCACGAGGCGACGGTCGAACAGATGCACGTTCCGCATTCGTAGGGTGGGTTGCGCGTAGCGCACCCCACCACACCCATCGGTGGGGTCGCTGCGCGAACCCACCCTACGGAGTGTGCAATTCCGCCACGAACCCCGCCGCCGCCGGCGACAGTTCACGATGCCGCCGCGTGATCAGGTGGATCGGCGGCACCCGCAGCGGTAGCGTGATGGCCACCACCTGCAGCACCCCCAGCCGCCCATAGTGCGCGGCCAGTGACGCCGGCATGATGGCCGCCATGTCGGTGGCTGCCAGCAGTGCGGTGGTGGCCAGCGTGGACGCGGTCTCGGTGATGTCCAGCCGCACGTGGATGCCGGCCTCGCGCAGCGCGCCCTCGAAGCGCGTGCGCTGCGGCGAGCCGGGCGGCTGCAGGATCCAGGGCCAGCGCACCAGGTCTTCCAGCACCGGCGCGGCCAGCTCCAGCAGCGGATGGCCGTTGCGCACCACCGCCACCTGCGGTTCGGCCAGCAGCGGCCGGCTTTCCAGTTCGTCCTCGTAGTGGCCCTCGGCCAGCCGGCCCAGCACCACGTCGACCTCGCCGCGCTGCAGCAGCGCCAGCATCACGTCGCTGGTGTCCACCAGCACCGACACCGCCACCTTGGGATGGCGCCGCTTGTAGCCGGCCAGCGCCGGCGCCAGCAGCTCCGGCAGCGCGCCCGGCACGCTGCCCAGGCGCAGGCGCCCGCGCAGGCCGGAGCGCAGCGCCGCCATCTGCTCGCGGGCGAAGCCGAAATCCACCAGCGCCTGCCGCGCATAGCGGATCAGCACCTCGCCGCTGGGCGTCGGCTCCATCCCGCGCGCCAGCCGGGTGAACAGGGTGACGCCGGTCGCCTCCTCGGCCTGCTGCAGCAGCTTGGTGGCGGCCGGCTGGCTCATTCCGAGCGCGGCGGCGGCGCGCCCCAGGTTGTGCTCGCGGCCCAGCGCCTCCAGCAGCAGCAGCTGGCGGGTGCGCAGGCGCATCAGCAGCGCCGTGTCGGAAAGCGTCTTGGCCAAGTGAAAACCTGCCCATCGATATACAAATAGATATGGATTATTCCGGCAAATTCATTGGATTGGAATGGCTGGGGCCCTTACCCTGACGGCGAACGCGGGTCCACCCGTGTCCCCAACAGGAGACAAGACATGCCAATTTCCCCCGCTCGCCGGCTCGCCCTTTCACTGGCCGGCGTCGGTTTGCTGCTGGCCGTGCTGCCCGCTGCTGCCCAGACCTGGCCCGACAAGCCGCTGCGCATCATGGTCGGCGCCTCGCCCGGCGGCGGCACCGACATCCTGGCGCGCATGCTGGCCGACAAGTTCGCGCCCCAGTTCAAGCAGACCGTGGTGGTCGAGAACCGGCCCGGCGCCTCGAACACCATCGCCGCCGACCTGACGGCGCACGCCGCGCCGGACGGCACCACGCTGCTGCTGGCCACCAACACCGGACAGGCCATCGCCCCGCACCTGCTGAAGCTGAAGTTCGATCCGCTGAAGGACCTGCAACCGATCGGCCTGGTGGCGGTGATGCCCAACGTGCTGGTGGTGTCCGCCACTTCGCCCTACAAGTCGGTGAAGGAGCTGACCGCCGCCATGCTCGACAAGCCGGGCCAGCTGAAATACGCGTCGTCGGGCATCGGCAGCACCCAGCACATCGCCGGCGAAGCGTTCTCGCTGACCACCGGCACCAAGGCCATCCACGTGCCGTACAAGGGCAGCTCGCAGGCGCACATCGACATCATCTCGGGCGAGGTGACCATGATGTTCGACTCGACCTCGTCGGCCATGGGCCAGATCCGCGCCGGCAAGTTCCGTCCGCTGGCCGTGATGTCGGAGCGGCGCGCCGCCGAACTGCCGGAGGTGCCGACCATGGCGGAGGCGGGCGTCAAGGGCGCCGACGTCCAGACCTGGTACGGCCTCTATGCGACGGCCGGCACGCCCAAGCCCGCCGTCGACGCGCTGGTGGCGGAACTGCAGCGCGTGCTGAAGCTGCCCGACGTGCAGGCGCGCATCAGGAGCCTGGGCGGCGAAGTCGGCGCGCTCAGCGTCGACCAGTTCGCGGAAATGAATCGGCAGGAATTCGAGCGCTTCAGGAAACTGGTGAAGGACGCCAACATCAAGATGGAGGGAATGTGACTTCGAACGCACGCAAACCGCGGCTGGCCGTGCTGCTGGGCGACCCCGCCGGCGTCGGCCCCGAGATGGCCGTCAAGCTGCTGGCCCGGGCCGAGAACGCCACGACGGCGGACCTGTTGCTGATCGCGCCGCGCTCGGCGCTGGCCAGCGGCGAGCGCTTCGCCGGTGCGCGGGTGGCCACCACCGAAATCAACGACGCGGCGAACCTGCGCTTCACGCCCGGCCGCATCACGCACCTGGTGCAGCCCGAACCCTCCGCCGTGAGTCCGGCGCTGGGCGCCTGCAGCGAAAGCGCGGGGGCGGCCGCCCTGAATGCGCTGGCGCTGGCCACCGAACTGGCGCGCCAGGGCAGGATCGACGGCATCGTGTTCGCGCCGCTGAACAAGCATTCGCTGCGGATGGCGGGCATGACCGAGGAGGACGAACTGCGCTTCATGCAGACCCGCTTCGGCGTCGAAACCTTCACCTGCGAATTCAACATCACCGGGAACCTCTGGACCTCGCGCGTGACCTCGCACGTGCCGGTGCGCGAGGTGGCCGACCTGATCACGCCGCAGGCGGTGCGCGCCGCCGTTCACATCATCGACTCGGCGCTGCGCCGCGCCGGCATCGCGCAGCCGCGCATCGCCGTTTCGGGCCTGAACCCCCACGCCGGCGACGGCGGCTCGATCGGCCGCGAGGAGATCGAGGTGATCGCGCCGGCGGTGGAAGGCCTGCGCAAGGAAGGCCTGGACGCCACCGGTCCCTGGTCGCCCGACACGGTGTTCATCGCGGCGCGGCGCGGCGACTTCGACGCGGTGGTATCGATGTACCACGACCAGGGCCAGATCGCGATGAAGCTGATGGGCTTCGAGAAGGGCGTGACGCTGCACGGCGGCCTGCCGGTGCCGGTGGCGACATCGGCCAGCGGCAGCGCCTTCGACATTGCCGGCAAGGGGATTGCGCGGGTCGACGGGCTGCAGGCGGCTTTCGATCTTTGCGCGCGGATGGCGGGGCAGAAGCTCAGGGAGCCGGCGGCGGTAGCGGTGTAGGGTCGGTCGGCGCCGTCCGCCAGGGCCGCGCCGCGAACGACTCCACCAGGAAATCCAGCATGGCCGCCACCCGCGGCAGCCGGTTGCGCTCGTGCGGGTACAGCGCCAGCATCTGCGATCCGTCCGCGCACGGATACTCCGGCATCACGGGCACCAGCCGGCCGTCACGCAGCGACGGCGCGCAGATGAACTCGTTGACGCGGACGATGCCCATGCCGTCCAGGGCCAGCCGGTAGATGGCGTCGGCGTTGTTGACGCGCGCCGCCGGCTCGACCTTCACGGCCACGCGGCCGCGGGGCCCGTCGAAGCTCCAGCGCTCCGAGCTGAAGGTGCCGGAGATGCACAGGCAGCGATGCTGCGCCAGTTCCTCGGGCTTACGCGGCGCACCGTGGCGCGCGATGTACGCGGGCGCGGCGCAGACGATGCGGTCGAAGTCGAACAGGCTGCGCGCCACCAGCGTTTCGTCCGGCGGCCCCGGACGCACCGAAAGGTCCAGCCCCTCCTTCACCAGGTCGAGCCGCGCATCCTCGATGCGCAGGTCGACCTGGACCTCGGGGTGGCGGCGCAGGAACACCGGCAGCACCTCGACCACCTGGTGGATGGCGAAGCCGACGCCGACGTGCATGTTGAGGCGGCCGCGCGGGCGGTCGCGCGAGCGGCCCACCTCGTTCTCCGCGTCCTCGATTTCCGCCAGGATGCGGCGGCAGCGCGCCAGGAACAGGTCGCCTTCGGGGGTGGTCGCGAGCTTGCGCGTGGTGCGCCTGAGCAGGCGCACCTGCAGCGAGCGCTCCAGCCGGTCCACCAGCTTCGACAGCGCCGAGGGGCTCAGATCGAGGTCGCGCGCGGCGGCCGAGAAGCCGCCCAGCTCGACGGCCCTCACGAACGCCTCCATCTCACCACGGTCGCCGATCCGGGACATTGATGACTCCTCGTCTCAGGTGCTGTGTCGGCGTCCGGGATTGTAGGTTGGCCGGCACGGCATGACAGTGCATGCACTGCATCACCACCGGAGAACACCATGCGGATCGCAGCATTTGCCCTCGCCGCCCTCCTCGCCAGTTTCGGCGCCCTGGCGCAGGACTTCCCCAGCCGCCCGATCCGGATCGTCGTGCCCAACCCGCCGGGCGGCACCGTCGAGCTGATCGCGCGCTCCATCGCGCCGGCGCTGGAGGCCCTTGGCCAGCCGGTCGTGGTGGAACTGAAGCCGGGCGGCAACTCCGTCATCGGCCTGGATGCCGTGGCTCGCGCGGCGCCCGATGGCCACACCCTGGTGATGGCCACCACCGCCATGGTGACCGCGCCGCTGGTGCTCAAGCTGCCCTATGACGGCATGAACGCCTTCGTGCCGGTCGCCGGGGTGGCCTCCACGCCGAACGTCTTCGTCGTCCATCCCTCGCTCCCCGCCAGCACCATCGGGCAGCTCGTCGCCCTGTCGAAGGCGCAGCCGCTCAACTGCGCGTCGTCGCAGCCGGCCAGCGCCATCAACCTGGCGGCGGAGCGCTTCAAGCTGCAGTCCCACGCCCCGCTGAACCTGATCCCCTACCAGGGCGGCGTGCTGGCCGTGCAGGCCACGGTGGCAGGGCAGACCCAGGTCGCCTTCGCCCCGCTATCGGATGCGGCACCGCACATCGCGTCGGGCCGGCTGCGCGCAATCGCCGTGACTTCGCTGGAGCGCCACGGCGCCTGGCGCGACGTGCCGACCCTGGCGGAGTCCGGCTATCCGGGCTTCCAGGCGCTCCAGTGGTTCGGCGTGGCCGCGCCCGCCGGGACGCCCAAGGCCGTCGTCGACAAGCTGAGCGCGGCCATCGTGCGCGCCGTCGAGAGCCCCGAGCTGCGGGCCCGGTTCGCGGCGCTGGGCATCCAGGCCATGCCGATGGGTGCGGACCGGTTCGCCGCCCACCTGCGCAGCGAGACGGCCAACCTGGCCGAAGTGGTCCGCGTCACCGGCATCAAGGGCGAATGATGCAGTTCAGCGAGGTGGTGGGCTGCGAAGCGGAACTGCGCGCCGTGCTCGGCCCGGCCCTGCCGCGCTCGGTGAAGAAAGAGATCCGGCGCCTGGACCAGCACTGCCGGGCGCTGATCGGCAGCTCGCCCTTCGTGCTGGTGGCCTCGTCGGATGCGCAAGGCCGCTGCGATGTCTCCCCCAAGGGCGACGTGCCGGGTTTCGTGCAGGTGCTGGACGACGAGACCCTGGCGATCCCCGACCGGCCGGGCAACCGGCGCGCCGACACCTTCTGCAACGTGCTGCAGAACCCGCACGTGGGGCTGCTGTTCCTCATCCCCGGCAAGCTGGAGACGCTGCGTGTCAATGGGCGCGCGCAGATCGTGCGCGACGAGGACCTGCGCGCGCGCACGCGGGTCGCCGGCAAGCTGCCCGCGCTGGTGCTGGTGGTGGGTGTGGAGCAGGCGTTCATCCACTGCGGCAAGTGCATGATCCGTTCCTCGTTGTGGCAGCCGGCCGCCTGGCCGGACGTCGCCGGGCTGCCGTCGCAAGCGCAGTGCCTGGTCGACCACGGCGGGCTGGACGAGAGCGTGGCGGACGTGGAGGCGTGGGTGCTGGAAGGCCGGCGGACGCGGCTCTATTGAGTGCGGGGGGTCGCTGCCGTGGTGGGGTCGCTGCGCGAACCCCCCCAACGATGCGGTGTAGGGTGGGTTGCGCGCAGCGCACCCCACCATCCCTCAATCCCCATCCCCAAACCCCATCAACCGTCGAACAGCGGATTCACCAGGCGGATCCGGTTCATAGCCAACCCGGCGGCCCCGGTC
>JAQGMU010000312.1 GCA_028292195.1 Ramlibacter sp.
CCGCGTCCACCAAGCCCGCCGCTTCCCTGACCCATTTCGACCGGCGCGGGCAGGCCCACATGGTCGACGTGGGCGCCAAGGACGAAACCCACCGGATCGCAACGGCGGGCGGACGCATCGAGATGCAGGAAACCACGCTTCGCATGGTGCTCGGGGGCGGTGCAGGGAAAGGGGACGTGCTTGGTGTTGCGCGCATTGCCGCAATCCAGGGCGCCAAAAGAGCGTCGGACCTGATCCCCCTGGCGCATCCGATTCAGATCACGCGCATCGCCATTGAATTCGAACCCGACACTGCCGCCGGTGCGATCAACCTGCGCGCCACGGTGGAATGCCGCGGCCGCACGGGCGTCGAAATGGAGGCTCTCGCCGCAGTCAGCGCCGGATTGCTGACGATCTACGACATGTGCAAGGCGGTCGATCGCGGCATGACCATGACCGCCATTCGCCTCGTCGAAAAGCACGGCGGCAAGTCGGGGAGCTTCGTCTCTTCCTGAGCCCCGTAGGCTGGGGTCAGAGACCCCAGCTAAAGCGCCGGCAGCGCCCCCTTCTGCGCCGCCCGCCACTTCGCATAATCCTCAGGAAACGCCGCGCGATAGCGCGCCAGGTACAGCACCGCCTCGTCGTAGCGGCCCGCCATCGTGGCGCTCTCGATCACCTTTTCGATGACGCGCGGCTCCGGCGAGTAGTGCAGCATGGCCTGGGCCGTCGCATCGGTCCATTCGAGCTTGTCGCGCGACAGCGTCGCCAGGGTCAGTTCCGCGAACCGCGCCTGGCCCGAAAACAGCCAGGACTTGCGCACCGCACTCAAGGTGTTGTCGCGCCACATGGCCAGCCGCTGCTCCGGCTCCAGGTAGATCTGGCTCACGCGTTCGTAATCCCAGGCGGCGTAGGCCAGCAGGGCGAGGCCGCAGGCGGCCACGCCGGCGCGCGTCCTGGCCGCCAGCACCTGCGTGGCATCGCCGGGGCGCACCAGCAGGCCCAGCGCCAGGCCCAGTGCGATCTGGAACGGGCCGTACCAGAGCGGGTACTCCAGCAGGCTGTGGATGGCGAGCACGGCCAGCACGCACCAGGCCAGCTGCCGATGCGGCTCGGTTTCACGCCACGGCCGCGCCCGCACGACCCCCCAGACCACCGCGCCGCACAGCAGCAGCGCCGCCGGCACGCCCAGTTCAACGGCGACGTGCAGGGGCAGGTTGTGCGCGTTGTCCAGGATGTCGCAGAAGCGCGGCGACTGGCCGTACAGGTGCATGAAGTGGGCGTAATCCAGTTCGCCCCAGCCCCAGCCGACGAAGGGCCGCTGGGCGACCAGTTGCAGCACGTTGCCCCACAGCACGCGCCGGCTGCTGCAGCCGAAGTCGGCGCCCAGCCGGCCCAGCAGCGTATCGGCCGTCGCGCCGGTGAAGCGCTCCAGCAGGTGCGGCAGCACCGCGGCCGCGGCGGCGTAGGCCAGCAGGCCGGCGGCGGCTAGCGCCAGCCGCCGCCGGCTCTCGGGGCCGCGCCACAGCGCGCAGAGCCCCAGCACCAGCAGCCACTGCAGCAGGCCGGTGCGCGAGGTCGTGGCCGCATTGGCGACCGCCAGCAGCACCACGGCGGCCAGCCACCACGGCAGGCGTCCGGGCCTGCGCCCCGCCAGCCACAGCGCAGCGGCCAGCCCGATGGTGGTGAGCGTGGCGAGCTGGTTGCGCTGGCGCAGGTTGGCCAGGGCGTCGCCGGCCTTGCCGGCGTAAACCCAGGGCTGCAGGCCGCCGGCCAGGTCGAAGTACTGCAGCAGGGCCAGCAGCGCCGACACCAGCGCCGCGAGCAGCCAGGACCAGGCGATCCATCCGATCGCCGGCTCGCCGTCACGGACCGCGCCCGCGGCGGTGCTGTACGCCAGCAGCGCCAGCACGCAGGCGCCGGCAAAGGCGGCCCGGTCCAGCACGCCGGTCAGCGAGCGCAGCCCCACCCACAACACCGCCGCGCCCAGCACCGCCAGCAGCTTGAGCCCGGGGCGCACCGGCGCCGCCAGCAGGAAGGCGAGCAGGGCGCAGGCCATGCTGGCCAGCCAGGGCACGACGTTGGACGATGGACCGGGGGCGAAGGGCCACAGCCAGGGCAGGGCCAGCAGCAGCACCAGCGTCGCGGGGACCCCGGTGGACAGCCGCAGCCATGGCGCGGCCTGTGCGGCAAGCGGAGCGGAACGCACGGTGCTTGCCTTCAGGCGGCGTTCGCGGGCGGCGCCCCGGCGCCCACGCCGGCCGCCTGCTCCACAGCCGCGGGGTCGCGTTGCCACGCTTCCCACGCCTGCGCCATGCAGGCCTGGAATTCGCCGCGGAAGCGCTCCTCGCTGAAGGTCTCGGCCCAGGCCCGGCAGGCGTAGGGATCGATGGCGGCACTGTCGAAGGCTTCCACCGCCGCCCGCAGGCTCTCCGGCGTCTGCCGGTCGAACAGCAGCCCGGTGGGCCGGGCCTGGGTGCGCAGGTCGCGCACCGTTTCGGCCGAGCCGCCGACGCCATAGGCGATCACCGGCGTGCCGCAGGCCTGCGCCTCGACCGGCGAGATGCCGAAGTCCTCCTGCGCCGCGAACAGGAAGGCCTTCGCGCTGGCCAGGTGCTGCTGCACCACTTCGTGCGGCTGGCGCCCGAGCAGGGTGACGTTGGGCGGGCACATCTGCTGCAGGCGCGCCAGCTCCGGCCCGCCGCCGATCACGACCAGCTTGCGCTGCGGCAGGCCGCGGAAGGCTTCCAGCAGGAGGTCGATGCGCTTGTAGGAAACCAGCCGCGACACGGTCACGTAGTGGTCGTCCTTGCGCGCTTCGAACGTGAACCTGCTGGTGGCCACCGGCGGGTACAGCACCCGGGACAGGCGGCGGTAGGTGCGCCAGATGCGCCGCTGCACATGGCGCGAATTGGCCAGGAACAGGTCCACGTTGTTGGCGGTCTGCCGGTCCCACAGGCGCAGGCGGTGGAACAGGTGGCGCGCCAGCAGGCCCTTGGCGCCCCGGTCCAGCTTGTAGTCGGCCAGGTACTCGTGGTGCAGGTCCCAGGCATAGCGCATGGGCGAATGGACGTAGCTCACGTGCAGCTGTTCGGCCGTCGTCAGCACGCCCTTGGCGAAGGCATGCGAGCTGGAGACGATGACCGGCGACGCGCGCAGGTCGTGCGTCTCCACCGCCAGCGGCGTGACCGGCAGGTAGTTCCAGAAACGGCTGCGGATGAAGGGGGCCTTCTGCAGGAAGCTGGTGCGGATAGGCACGCCGCCGAACTTCTCGCGGTCGCTCGCCTGCAGGTAGTCGATGGTGGCGAACAGGGCCGCGGCGGGCACGGCGGCCATCATCGCGCGCGTGACATCCTCCGACCCACCCCACTCCGTCAACCATTCGTGAACATAGTTCACGCGCGGCAGATCCATCGGCTCGCCCCGTCTCGCGTTGTTGTTGTCGGCAGCCATTATCCGGTGGCGGCTGTTCGGCCACCGCCACCCCCTGGCAGGCGCTGTCGCGCCCGCGCGACGCCGAACGGTGCGAATGCGCTGCCCGGCGGCCCCCGCGGGTGGCGGCAATGCCAGCCCCGCGCCTCATAATGGAATCAGCTCAGCTAACGCATGCACGAGATGGTTCGCACCCTCACCGCAACCCGGCGCCAACGGGCGGCGCCACCCGGCCCCGCGCGATGAAGGCCGTCATCCTGGCCGGCGGCCTGGGCACGCGCATCAGCGAAGAGTCGCACCTGCGGCCCAAGCCGATGATCGAGATCGGCGGCATGCCGATCCTGTGGCACGTGATGAAGATCTACGCCCACCACGGCATCACCGACTTCGTGATCTGCCTCGGCTACAAGGGCTACGTCATCAAGGAGTACTTCGCCAACTACTTCCTGCACACGTCCGACGTCACCTTCGACCTGCAGAACAACCGCATGGAAGTGCACGAGCGGCACACGGAACCGTGGCGCGTGACGCTGGTGGACACCGGCAAGGACACGCAGACCGGCGGCCGCCTGAAGCGCGTGCGCCGCTACCTGGGCGACGAGCCTTTCTGCTTCACCTACGGCGACGGCGTGGCCGACGTCGACATCGCGGCGGCGGTCGCCTTCCACCGCGGCCACGGCCAGCCGGCGACGGTCACGGCGGTGCAGCCGCCCGGCCGCTACGGCGCCCTGAACATGGACGACGCCCAGGTGCTGCGCTTCGAGGAGAAGCCCTCGGGCGACGGCGCCTGGATCAACGGCGGCTTCTTCGTGCTGGAGCCGAAAGTGATCGACCTGATCGCCGGCGACCAGACCGCTTGGGAGGCCGACCCGCTGCAGGGCCTGGCGGCGCGCAACGAGCTGCGCGCCTGGCGCCACCACGGCTTCTGGCAGGCGATGGACACGCTGCGGGACAAGAACCACCTGGAGGAGCTCTGGCAGAAGACCCCTCCCTGGAAGGTCTGGGCCTGACGATGTTCGGCGGCGTCTACTCCGGCCGCCGCGTGCTCGTCACCGGCCACACCGGCTTCAAGGGCAGCTGGCTCGCGCTGTGGCTGCAGTCGCTCGGGGCCGAGCTTACCGGCGTGGCGCTGCCGCCCGCGACCGAGCCGAGCCATTGGGACCTGCTGGGGCTGGACCTGCCCAGCCACGCGATCGACATCCGCGATGCCGCGGCCTTGCAGGCGATGCTGCGCCAGGCCAGGCCCGAGATCGTGTTCCACCTCGCGGCGCAGGCGCTGGTGCGGCCGTCGTACGACGATCCGCTTGGCACCTGGTCGACCAACGTCATGGGCACGGCCAACGTGCTCGAAGCCTGCCGCCAGGCCGGCGGTGTCCGCGCGATCGTGGTCGTGACCACCGACAAGTGCTACGAGAACGAGGAACGGCCGGCGGGCTACCGCGAGAACGACCGCCTGGGCGGGCACGACCCGTACAGCGCCTCCAAGGCGGGCGCCGAACTGGTGGCGGCCAGCTATGCGCGCGCCTTCTTCCAGGCGCCGGGCGCGCCCTTGCTGGCAACGGCGCGCGCCGGCAACGTCGTGGGCGGCGGCGACTGGGCGCAGGACCGGCTGATCCCCGACCTGGTCCGCGCGGTCGGCGCCGGCGCGCCGCTGGAGATCCGCTCGCCGGCCGCGACGCGCCCCTGGCAGCACGTGCTCGACTCGCTGAGCGGCTATCTGCTGCTGGGACAACGGCTGCTGGCCGGCGATGCGGCTGCCACCGGCGCCTGGACTTTCGGTCCCGGCCCGGAAGCGAACATGACGGTGGCCGGCGTCCTGGGCCGCATGCGCGAACTGTGGCCGGCGCTCGCCTGGCGCCAGACCGCGCAGCCGCAACCGCACGAGGCCAAGCTGCTGTACCTGGACAGCGCCAAGGCGCGCGCGGGGCTGGGGTGGCGGACGGCATGGTCGCTGGAGCAGACGCTGGCAGCCACGGCGCAGTGGTACCAGGCCCACCAGGCGACGGGCCGGGTCACGAGCCGCGCGCAACTGGATCAATACGCCGAAGCCGCGCGGGCGGCCGGCCTGGGATGGGCGGCGTGAAGCTCCGGGCCACCGCGCTGGCGGGGGTGTACGTCGCCGAGGAACCGCACAGCGTCGCCGACCACCGCGGCTTCCTGCGGCGGCTGTACTCCGAAAGCGAACTGGCACCGGCGCTGGGCGAGCGCCGCATCGCCCAGATCAACCACACCTGCACCCGCAAGACCGGCGCGGTGCGCGGCCTTCACCTGCAGCGTCCGCCGCACGCCGAAACCAAGTTCATCCGCTGCCTGCAGGGCCGCGTGTGGGACGTGGCGGTGGACCTGCGCAGCGGCTCGCCGACCTTCCTGCAATGGCATGCGGAGGAACTGAGCCCCGCCAACGGCCGCATGCTGATCATTCCCGAAGGCTGCGCCCACGGCTTCCAGGCGCTGGAGCCGGAGAGCGAGCTGCTCTACCTCCACACCGCCAGCTACGCGCCGGCAGCGGAAGCCGGCTTCTCCTGCACCGACGCCCGGCTGGCGATCCGCTGGCCGCTGCCCGTCGTCGACCTCTCCGCACGCGACGCGGCGCATCCGCCGATCGGCGCCGACTTCACCGGAATCGCTCCATGAATTGCCGGCACTGCAGCCATCGCTTGCACCACGTCTTTCTCGACCTCGGCTTCGCGCCGCCGTCCAATGCCTACCTGGGCGCGGCCGACCTGCAGGCGCCCGAGCGCTACTACCCGCTGAAGCTGTTCGTCTGTGAGCACTGCTGGCTGGTGCAGACCGAGGACTACGCGCAAGCCGACGAACTGTTCAACGGCGACTACGCCTATTTCTCCAGCACGTCGACCAGCTGGCTCGCGCATGCGGCCCGCTACACCGAGCAGATGACCCGCGAGCTCGCGCTGCACGCCGGCAGCTTCGTCATCGAGGTCGCGTCCAACGACGGCTACCTGCTGAAGAACTTCGTCGCGGCCGGCATTCCCTGCCTGGGCATCGAGCCGACAGCCAGCACGGCCGAGGCGGCGGAACGGCTGGGCGTGCCGGTGCTGCGCGAGTTCTTCGGCGAGCGGCTCGGCCAGCAGCTGGCCGCCGGCGGCCGGCAGGCCGACCTGATCGCCGGCAACAACGTCTACGCGCACGTGCCGGACATCAACGATTTCACCCGCGGCCTGCGGGCCGCGCTGAAGCCGGGCGGCACGGTGACGCTGGAGTTCCCGCACCTGATGCGGCTGATCGAGCAGAACCAGTTCGACACGGTCTACCACGAGCACTTCTCGTATCTGTCGCTGCAGGCGGTGAGCCGCATCTTCGCCGCGGCCGGCCTGCGCGTGCGGCACGTCGAGGAGCTGCCCACCCACGGCGGCAGCCTGCGCGTGTACGGCTGCCACGCGGACGATCCACGTCCGTCGACCCGGGCCGTTGCCGAACTGCTGGCCGAAGAGCAGCGCCGCGGCCTCTCCGAGCTGGCCACCTATCTCGGCTTCCAGGCGCGCGCCGACCGCGTGAAGGACGACTTCGTCGCGTTCCTGATCGAGCAGAAGCGCGCCGGCCGCACCGTGGCGGCCTACGGCGCCGCCGCCAAGGGCAACACCCTGCTCAATTACGGCGGCGTCAAGCCCGACCTGCTGCCCTTCGTCTGCGATGCCGCCGCCGCCAAGCAGGGCAAGTTCATGCCGGGCAGCCACCTCCCGATCCTGCCGCCGGAGGAACTCGCGAAGCGGCGGCCGGACTTCGTCGTCATCCTGCCGTGGAACCTGGCCGCCGAAGTCCGGCAGCAGAACGCCGCGCTGGCCGCGCTCGGCACCCGGTTCGTCACCGCGGTGCCCAAGCTGGAGATCGCATGACATCCCGCATCCACTACACCAAGCCGTCGATCACCGAGCTCGAGGTCCGCTACGCCACGGATGCCGCCGCCAACGGCTGGGGCGAGAAGTGCTACGACTACATCCACCGCTTCGAGCAGGCGTTCCGCGAGCACCTGGGCGTGGAGCACGCCATCGCGACCTCGAGCGCCACCGGCGCCCTGCACCTGGGGCTGGCGGCGCTGGGCGTGGGGCCCGGTGCCGAAGTGATCCTGGCCGACATCAACTGGATCGCATCCGCCGCGCCCATCACGCACCTGGGCGCGCAGCCGGTGCTGGTCGACGTGCTCGCCGACACCTGGTGCCTGGACCCGGCGCGGGTGGAGCGCGCGATCACGCCGCGCACCAAGGCCATCCTCGCCGTCCACCTGTACGGCAACATGTGCGACATGGACGCCCTGCTGGCCATCGGCCAGCGCCACGGCATCCCGGTGGTGGAGGATGCGGCCGAAGCGATCGGCTCGGCCTGGCACGGCAAGCGCGCCGGCGCCATGGGTGCGTTCGGCGCCTTCTCCTTCCACGGGACCAAGACGGTGACCACCGGCGAAGGCGGCATCTTCGTCACGCGCGATGCGGCGCTCTACGAGAAGACGCTGACACTGTCGAATCACGGCCGTGCCCGCGGCCAGCCGCGCCAGTTCTGGCCGGACGTGGTCGGCTTCAAGTACAAGATGTCCAACATCCAGGCGGCGCTGGGCTGCGCGCAGATGGAGCGCATCGCCGAACTGGTCGCGGCCAAGCGGCGCGTCTTCCTGTACTACCAGCAGCAGCTGCGCGGCCTGCCGCTGAAGATGAACCCCGAGCCGGCGGGCACCGCCAACGGCTACTGGATGCCTACGATCGTGGTGGACGAAGGCGTCCCGTTCGACCGCGCGGCGCTGCTCGCGGGCTTCAAGGAAGACGCGATCGACGGCCGTGTGTTCTTCTGGCCGCTGAGCGAGACGCCGCCGTTCGCCGGTGCGCCGCGCCAGCCGGTGGCGGCCAGCCTGAGCCCGCGCGCCCTGAACCTGCCCAGCTACCACGACCTGACGGAAGCGGAGATGGACCGAGTGGTCGCGCGCGTGCGGCGCCACGTCCGGGCCAGGCCAGAATGAAGGACGTCATCCTGTGGGGCGGCACCGGACAGGCGAAGGTGCTGGCCGAAGCGCTGGACCCCGCGCACTACTGCGTCCGCGCGATCGTCGACCGGCGTGCCATCGACAGCCCCATCGCGGGCGTGCCGGTGCTGCTGGGCGAAGCGGGCCTGCGCGCATTCCTGGCCGGCCACCCCAGCCGCCAAGCTTACTACTTCGCCGTCGCCATCGGCGGCGGCCATGGCGGCGATCGGCTGGAGGTCTTCGCGACGATGCAGTCGCTCGGCCTGACGCCGCTCTCGGTCATCCACTCGCGTGCGTTCGTTGCCAGCGATGCGCAGCTCGGGGAGGGCGCGCAGGTGCTCGCCCTGGCCGCGGTCTGCACCCACGCAGTCCTGGGCCGCGCCGTGATCGTGAATACCGGGGCGAGCGTGGACCACGACTGCCGTATCGGCGACGGTGTGCACATCGGGCCTGGCGCGCGCCTGTCCGGTGAAGTGCGGGTCGACGCGCGGGCCTTCATCGGCACCGGCGCCGTGATCCTGCCGCGCCTGCACATCGGCGCCGGCGCCGTGGTCGGGGCCGGCGCCGTCGTCACGCGCGACGTGCCGGACAACGCAACCGTCGCGGGCAACCCCGCAAGACCCCTGGGGGCCCCATGAACCCGGCGTCGCGCCTCGTCCGGATGCCCCGCTAACCAGCCCGGTTCCAGCCATCAAGCAGCCCCAGAGCATCCCCGCGCACGTCCTGCAAGCCGGCGTGCCCGCCTATCGCCCGGACATCGACGGCCTGCGGGCGCTCGCCGTGCTGCTGGTGGTCATCTATCACGGCTTCCCGCACGCCCTGGGCGCCGGTTTCGTCGGCGTCGACGTGTTCTTCGTGATCTCGGGTTTCCTGATCTCGTCGATCATCTTCCGCGAGCTGGACGGCGGCCGCTTGTCCATCGCGAACTTCTACGCCCGCCGCGTCAACCGGATCTTTCCGGCGCTGCTGCTGGTGATGGCCTGCTGCCTGGCGGCCGCCTTCCTGCTGGACGACCCCGGCCTGCGGCGCCAGCTGGGCAAGCACGTCGCCGGGGGCGCCGGCTTCGTGCAGAACTTCGTGCTGCTGTCCGAAGCCGGCTACTTCGACGGCGAGGCCCAGGCCAAGCCGCTGCTGCACCTGTGGAGCCTGGCCATCGAGGAACAGTTCTACCTGTTCTGGCCGGCGCTGTTCGCCACGGCCGTGGCCGCCGGCGCGCGGCGGCGCGGCCTGGTGCTGCTGGCCGTCTTCTGCGTCTCGTTCGCGCTGAACCTCTGGCTGAGCGCGGTGCGGCCCTCGCTCACCTACTACCTGCCTTTGACCCGTTTTTGGGAGCTGGCCATGGGCGGCGCGCTGGCGGGGAGCGCGACGGCGCCGACGCAACCGCGCCTGCCCGCGGCCGTCGCGCGCTTCGCTGCACCGCTCGGGCTGGTGCTGCTGGCGGCGGCGCTGGTGGTGACCGATTCGCAGCGCGCGTTTCCCGATTGGGTGGGCTTGCTGCCCACCATCGGCACGGCGCTTGTCATCGCGGCCGGTCCGGCGGTCTGGGTCAACCGGCGCGTGCTGGCCGCGCGCCCGCTGGTCGCGCTGGGGCTGGTGAGCTATCCGCTCTATCTGTGGCATTGGCCGCTGCTGTCCTTCCTGCACCTCCGAATGGGCCAGCAGCGGCCGGGCGCGCTGGTGACGGCCGCGGTGCTGCTGCTGTCGCTGCTGCTCGCGTGGCTGACCTACCGGGTCATCGAACAGCCGCTGAAGCGGATGTCCAGCGTGCGCAAGCGCGCGATCGGGCTGACGGCCGCCATGGCGGTCCTGCTGGCCGCGGGGCTGGCGACCTGGCTGCTGCCGTCCGACGGCGCGGTGGCGGAAGACCAGACGCGGCTGGAGACCTATCGCAAGGAGTGGCAGTTCAACGCAGCCTGCCTGGACCGCTACCGCGAGCTGTTCGTGCCGCGGCTGGAAGACGACCGCGACTTCTGCGCCGCCAGCCATCCGGGTGCGGCGCGCACGGTGTTCGTGCTCGGCGACTCCCATGCCAACCGCCTGTACGTGGGCCTGCAGCAGGCCGACCCGGCGACCGACTACGTGAACCTGGCGCGCGGCAACTGCCTGCCGTTCCTGGGCCTGGAAGGCACGCTGGACGACCGCAAGCGGCTAGCCTGCCAGCCGACCTCCGACGCCCTCGTGCGGACGGCGCTGGCCTCGCCCGCCGAGGCCGTGGTGGTCACGGCCTTCTTCGCGCGGCCCTTCAACGGCCAGTTCCTGCCGGCGAGCCCCGACGTCGACGCCAGCATGGCGGCAACGATGCGCGCGCTGGGCACCTCGGGCAAGCGCGTCGTCGTCATGCTGGACGTCCCCACCCTGCCCTTCCATCCGCGAGCCTGCCTGCCGACCCGCGCCAGCGACGGCACGCTCAGCTTCCCCACTTGCCGCATCCCGCGCGCGCGGCACGAGCACGACCTGGCCCTGTACGCGCCCCGCCTGCGCACGCTGGCCGCCGCCTATCCCAACATCCGCATCTTCGACCCGACGCCGCTGCTGTGCGACGCGGACTACTGTTACGGCGCGCGGAACCAGTGGCTGCTGTACTGGGACCCGAACCACCTCAACTCCCGCGCCGCCGCGATGGTCGCCCGCGAGCTGGCGAAGCAGCTGGATCATGCGCGCTAGCCTCAACGTCTTTTCGAGCTTCACCGCCGGCATCTGGGCCGCGGCGGTGGGGCTGCTGGTGCTGCCGGTGTACCTGCGCTACCTGGGCATCGAGTCGTTCGGCCTGGTCGGCTTCCTGCTGACGCTGCAGGCCTGGTTCCTCCTGCTGGACATGGGCCTGTCGCCGACCAGCAGCCGGGAGATGGCGCGCTACAGCGGCGGCCAGCACAGCGCCCAGGGCATACGCGACCTGTTCACCTCGTTCGAATACGTCTATGCCGGCCTCGGGATGCTGCTGGCGCTGGCGCTGGTGGCCGGCTCGCGCTGGCTGGCGACGGACTGGCTGCAGCTGAAGTCGCTCGGCGTCGACGACGCCGCGCGCGCCCTGTCCTGGATGGCGGTCATGGTGGCGGTGCAGTGGATGGGAACGCTGTACCGCAGCGCCATCAACGGCCTGCAGCAGCAGGTCTGGCTGGGCGGCCTCACGGTGGCGATGGCTAGCCTGCGCGCGCTCGGCACGCTGGCCGTGCTGGCGTGGATCGCGCCGACGCTCGACGCCTTCGTGCTGGCGCAGACCGCGAGCTTCCTGCTGGAAGCGGCGCTGATGCGCTGGTACCTGCACCGCCGGCTGCCGGCGGCGCGCGGACGGTTCCGTCCGCAGGCGCTGAAGGCCGTGTGGCAGTTCGCCGCCGGCATGACCGCCATCGCGGTGCTGTCGACGCTGCTGAACCAGATGGACAAGCTGCTGCTGGCGCGCCTGCTGACCCTCGAGCAGTTCGGCTACTTCTCGCTGGCCATGACCGTCATCGGGGCCATGGCCATCGTCGTCACGCCCATTTTCAACGCCGCCTACCCGCGGCTGGCGGAACTGGTCGCCTCCGACCAGGAACCGCTGCTCGCCGGCGAATACCACGCCTTCTCGCAGATCGCCGCATTCACCATCCTGCCGATCGCGGCGACGCTGCTGCTGTTCGCGCCGGAGGCCATCTACGCCTGGACCGGCGACCGGCAGCTCACCGCGTACGTCGCGCCCATCGTCTCGGTGTGGGCCGTGGGTTCGGCCCTCAACGGCCTGATGCACGTGCCGTACGCGCTCCAGCTGGCGATCGGCTGGGTGCGGGTGTCGATCGTGCTGAACGTGGTCGCGGTTGCCGTGATGCTGCCGTCGATCCTGCTGCTGGTTCCCCGCTACGGCGCGGTGGCCGCGGGCTGGATCTGGGCGATCGTCAACCTTTTCTACTTCACCGCCGGCGTCTTCGTCATGCACCGCCGCGTGCTGCCGGCGCAGGCCAGGCGCTGGTACGTGCGGGACCTCGGCATCCCCTGCGCGGCCATCCTGGCCTGCATGCTGGTGGCCCTTGGGGCGCGATCCTGGCTGCAACCCGAGGGCCGAGGTGCCTCGGCCGCCCTGGTCGCTGCCGCCTTGCTGGCCAGCGGCTTGTGCGCGCTGCTGGCGACGCCCACGGGCCGAGCGCTCGCCGGCGCGGCGGCCCGCGCCGTCCGCTCACGCCATGCCGTGGCGCGCCAATAGCTGGTGCAGGTGGAGGGTCGCGCTGTAAATGTCGGTCACGTCGGAGGGCACCGGATGCCTGTCGCCAGGCGTGAAGTCCGATTCGTTGCGCGGGGCGACATTGCGGCCGCGACCGGTGAGCTTGCCCGCCGCGATCTGCAGGAGCCGGCCGCCGCGATCGCGCAGCAGGTAG
Source organism: Ramlibacter sp. (assembly GCA_028292195.1). Lineage (GTDB taxonomy): Bacteria > Pseudomonadota > Gammaproteobacteria > Burkholderiales > Burkholderiaceae_C > Ramlibacter. The sequence goes on from JAQGMU010000312.1 coordinate 12,724, forward strand.
GGCAGGACCCCGGCCTTCGCCGCCTCGCGCACCACGTGGCCCAACTGGCGCAAGCCGCGCGAGCGCTTGGGCATGTCTAGGCACTCGTTGGCGGCGATGCAGAAATGCTCGCCGAACGCGATGGCCTGTGCGAGCTGGGGCAGGGCATAGCGCTCGCTGGCTTCCAGGATGGAATCGACCGTGTGCAACTGCACGGTGAGCGAGTCGTAGCGCGGCGCGTAGCGCGCCTGCTGCATTTCGCGGATGAAGCGCTGGCCATCCGCGCCGCCATCGCGCACCGCCGCGCCGTTGGCGCGCGCGCCCTGGCCCGCGAACGTCAGGACCTCCTGCGTGCTGACGAAGCTGTCCGTGTGGGCTGCGATCGTGATGGCCGAATAGACGTCGGGCGAGGAGCGGTGGAACACCGAGCCACCGATCGCCAGGCGCCGCAGCACGGCGCCCGGGATGAAGTTGTGGTAAATCATCGGCCCCTCGATGTAGCGGGCCTTGGCCCGGCACAGGTCGTCGAGATAGGCTGCCGAGGAGCGGATGGTCGTGGCGCGGCCCGGCGGGTGCATGAACCAGAAACGGTTGCGGTCCTCGGCGGGAAAGTCGGGCCAGCAATAGTTGGCCAGCGCGTGCTGGATCGGGCGCTCGCCGTATTGCGCCACCAGCTCCCGCACGCGGCGCAGCGCGCCTGGCATCAGGCCGTCGTCGTCCCCGATGATGGTCACCATGTCGCCCGTGAAGTGGGACACCATGAAGTCCCAGTGGGCGGACATGGGCAGGTAGTCGTCGGGCCGCACGTAGCGGATGCGTGGATCCCGGAAGCCTTCGACCACCTCGCGGGCGTCGCCCGGCGAGTTGTCCGAAACGATGATTTCGAAATCGTCGTCGTCCTGCGTCACGCAGGTTTTCAGCGCCGCTGCCAGATACTTCGTCCGGCCCGCGATGGTGGGAATGCCGACGCTGATCTTCATGTCTGGAGACCGCCTCGGTCAGCCTCGATGGTCGCGGCCGCGCGGGCGCGCTGTGGCGGGGCCGCCCGCGGCCGCAGCATCTCCTCCATGGCCGCCAGGCACTGCCGCGCGCTGTCGTCCCAGCTGAAAGGCGCCATGCGCGGCAACGGAGCTTCCGGCGCCTGGTCCGCGAGCCGCACCACCCACTGCTGCAACTCCTCGCGGGAGTCCTGGGCAAAGAGGAACACGCCTTCGTCGGCCAGTTCCCTGAACACGGGCAGGTCGCTCGCGATGACGGCGCAGCCCTGAGTGCGGGCTTCCACCAGCGGCAGGCCGAAACCCTCGAAGCGCGACGCCAGCACGAGGGCACGGCAATGGCCGTAGAGATGGGCGATTTCCGCATCGCTTGCATCGAGCAGCGTGAGCAGCCGCCGGTCCCGCTCCGGATGCCCCAGCAATCTCTGGATGACCGCGGCGGCTTGCGCTGCCGGCCGGCCGGCGATCACCAGCCGCATCGGCAGGCCGCGATCCCACAACTGTTCGAAGGCATCCAGCAGGAAGCCGTAGTTCTTCTTCGGCTCGAACGTTCCCACGCTCGCGAAGCAAGGCACGTCCCCGGCGGTGAACCGGGCCAGCTGCGGGCGCACCGGGCCGGCTGCACCGACACCGGTCGCATCGTGTCCCAGCCGGAAATGCCTGGTCGGCGGCAGGTCCAGCCCGGCCGAGGCGGCCCACGACCGCAGGTCGTCCTCGGTGGCCTTCGAGTTGCACACCACCGCATCGCTGCACGCCAGGACTTTCGTCAGCCAGCGGACGAACATCCAGGCGAAGATCGGCGAGCAGAAGCCGGGCTGGCGGATCGGCATGATGTCGTGGACCATCAGCACCACCCGGCCGCCCGCGGCCCTGACCTGCTTCGCCGCCTTCCAGATCTCGTAGTTCCAGGACGCGTCGCCCAGGAAGAGGACGTCGCCGGTGCGCACCTCCACCGCCACGTCGCCGCGGCTGATGCGGTCGAAGCGCAAGCGGTGGAAGGTCGTCCAGGCCCAGCGCCGCAACGCCATCGGCAGCAGCGCGGAAACACGTGGGGCGAGCCCCTCGGTCAACCAGCTTCGCGTCGCGCCCAGGCTGAAGTTCCCCGTCGTGGCGGGCTGCGGGGCAGCGGCAGTCATCCAGCCCGCGGTCGGACGGCGCAGCCCGCTGCTGTGGAACGAGACCGCCAGCACGCCATCCCCGGTGCCGGCGCGCGCCATGGATTCCAGCAGGCGGGCGACCGTCCGCGAGATTCCCGCGGGACGGGCCTGGGTCCTGGTGAAACTGACGTCGAAGAGCAGCCGTCCCATCGCAGCGCTTTTCATGTGGCGTGCATGCCGGCCGTGCCAAGCTCGCTGCCGGCGGCACGCGGAGATTGCAGGAGCTCGCGGCTGACGTCGAGGAACTGGAGCGCGCTGTCGCGCCAGGTGAAAGGCGTCATCCGCCCGACCCGGGGACGGTAGTCCGTCGTTGCATGCTGGAGCACCAGGGCCTCCAGTTCCTGCATGGAGCGGCGGTCGAAAATGAAGACGCCTTCGTCGGCCAGTTCCGCGAACGCGGGCAGGTCGCTGGCCAGCACGGGGCAACCCCGCGCCCGGGCCTCGACCAAGGGCAGGCCGAAGCCTTCGGCAAGGGACGGGA
>JAQGMU010000315.1 GCA_028292195.1 Ramlibacter sp.
TCGCTGCTGCGGCACCTGCAGCGCGGCTGGAACTTCCTGCGCGGCGAAGCCAACGAGTTCATCGACCTGCTGCCGGCGCAGCAGCGCGTGAACGAGGCCTTCTGGTACCGCGGCACCGCCGACGCCATCACCCAGAACATCGACATCCTGCGCGCCTATGGCCCCGAGTACATCCTGGTGCTGGCCGGCGACCACATCTACAAGCAGGACTACTCGATCATGCTGCTGGACCACGTGGAAAGCGGCGCCAAGTGCACCGACGGCTGCATCGAGGTGCCGCGCATGGAAGCCACCGCCCTGGGCGTGATGCACATCGACGAGAAGCGCCGCATCACCGCCTTCCTGGAAAAGCCGGCCGACCCGCCCGCGATGCCCGGCAAGCCGGACCGCGCGCTGGGCAGCATGGGCATCTACGTCTTCCACGCCGAATACCTGTACGAGCTGCTGGAGGAGGACCTGGCCAGCGACTCCGACCACGACTTCGGCAAGAACATCATCCCGCGCGTGGTGGCCGAAGGCCGGGCCCTGGCGCACCCGCTGAATCTCTCCAGCGTGCCGCGCAGCACGCGCGGCAACCCCTACTGGCGCGACGTCGGCACGGTCGACGCCTTCTGGGCCGCCAACCTGGACCTGGCCTCCAACATGCCGGAGCTGAACATCTACGACCGCGACTGGCCGGTGTGGACCTACCAGGAGCAGTTGCCGCCCGCGAAGTTCGTGCCGGACGAGCGCGGCAACCACGGCGTGACGGCCAACGTGCTGGTCTCCGGCGGCTGCGTGGTGGCCGGCTCCAACATCCGGCGCGCCGTGCTGTTCTCCAATGTGCGGGTGGCGTCCAACTGCACCATCACCGACGCGGTGATCATGCCGGACGCGCAGGTCGGCCGCGGCTGTCGCCTGTCGCAGGTGGTGATCGACCGCGGCTGCGTCCTGGCCGAGGGCATGGTGATCGGCGAAGACCCGGAATTCGACAGGCAGCGCTTCTATCGCACCGACAAGGGCGTGGTGCTGGTCACCAAGGAGATGCTGGCCAGGCTGTGACCCGGTCGCGGTCAGCGCCCGGGGTCGTTGCGGCGGCCGCCGTGGGTCGGGTCGTCGGCGGGCTTCTGGCGCGCGTTGTGTTCGCGCTGTGACTTGAGCCGCGCCATCGCCGCGGCGGCGCCCAGTCCCGAGCCGGGCAGGGGCGCCTTGGGGTCCTGCGGCTGCGGCTCCTCGGCCTGCGTGCCTTCACCACCCACTTTGGATTGCATGGCGCGAAATGTAGCCAATCCGCTGCCGTGCTTCAATCCTCCGGCTGTTCCCTTTGGTAAAACGCAACGCCGGCCCCGCCTCCAACAACAACGATGAATCCCCAAGCCAATCAACTCTGGACCGCCCCCCGCTGGGCCCTGGCCGCCCTGCTCGCCCTGCTGGGCATGCTGGGCCCCTTCTCCATCGACACCTACCTCCCGGCCTTCTCCGGCATCGCCCATGCGCTGGACGCGACGCCGGTGCAGATGCAGCAGACCCTGTCGGCCTACCTGTTCGGGTTTGCCTTCATGAACCTGTTCCACGGGGCGCTGGCCGACAGCTTCGGGCGGCGCCCGGTGGTGCTGTGGGGCATCGTGGTGTTCACGGCCGCCTCCGCCGGCTGCGCGCTGTCGCAGAACATCGGCCACCTGGTTTTCTTCCGCCTGCTGCAGGGCATGTCCAGCGGCGCCGGCATCGTGGTGTCGCGGGCCGTGATCCGCGACATGTTCCCGCCCGACCAGGCGCAGAAGGTCATGAGCCAGGTGACCATCTATTTCGGCGTCGCGCCGGCGGTGGCGCCCATCATCGGCGGCTGGCTGTTCGTGCACGCCGGCTGGCATTCGATCTTCTGGTTCCTCACCGCGGTCGGCGTCGTGCTGTGGACGGCCAACTACCGGCTGCTGCCGGAGACGTTGCACGTGAGCCACCGGCAGCCTTTCAACGTGCGCAACCTGATGCGCGGCTACTGGCAGCTCGGATCGAGCCCGCGCTTCCTGCTGCTGGCGCTGGCCAGCGGCGTGCCCTTCAACGGCATGTTCCTGTACGTGATGTCGGCGCCGGCCTTCCTGGGCGGGCTGCTGCACCTGGCGCCCACCGAATTCTTCTGGTTCTTCGTGCTCACCATCTCCGGCATCATGGCCGGCTCCTTCGCCAGCGGGCGGCTGGCCGGCAAGATCGAGCCGCGGCAGCAGATCCGCTGGGGCTTCACGGTGATGGTGCTGGTGTCGCTGGTCAACGTGGCGGCCAACCTGCTGTTTCCGGCGCGGGCCGCCTGGGCGCTGTTCCCGATCGCCCTGTTCTCGTTCGGCTGGGCGCTGATGGTGCAGGTGGTGACGCTGCTGGTGCTGGACCTGGTCCCGGAGCGGCGCGGCATGGCCTCGTCGCTGCAGGCCTGCATAGGTGCCGCTGCCAACGGGGTGGTGGCCGGCGCCGTCGCGCCGCTGGTGATGCATTCGGCGCCCGCGATGGCGATCGTGTCGATGCTGATGATGGCCGTGGGGCTGGTGGCGTGGGTTTTCGTGCGGAGGCGGTGGCCGCAGACGGGCGAGCGGGCGGTGGTTTGATCGCGGTGGATCGGTGGGGTCGCTGCGCGAC
>JAQGMU010000320.1 GCA_028292195.1 Ramlibacter sp.
GAAGACCGCGGCCCGCGCCTGGGCGACGCGGCGTTCCGCGCCCAGCGCGATGCGCTGGAGCACGCGGAAATGGCGCTGCGCAAGCTGGCCGCGCAGGCGCACGGTGAAGCGTTGACGCAGCTCATGACCGCGTGGGAACAGCGCTCGGCGGAGCAGGTGCCCAGCCAGCATGAGCTGGGCAAGGCGGTGGCCGCAACGGTGCGCCAGGCGTGGACCCAGTCGCTGGCCAAGCCCGCCGGTGGCGACGCCGCCGAAGCGCTGCTGCGGCTGGAGATGGCTGCGGATGTGCCGACGCCGGCGGAGCTGATCACGGCCCGCCGCGCGATGCAGCTGCAGCTGCTGACGCGCCGCCACGACCCGGCGCCGCAGGAGACCTGGGGCACCGACGTGGCCAAGGTGCTGGCGACGCCGTTCGAGGGCGGTGCGGCGCGGCGCTTGCAGAATGCGTTGAAGGCCTTGCTGCGCAAATGAGGCTTGCGCGTGGAGCCGTGGTGAGCCCGCGGGGCGAACCGCGGCTCAGGCCGCCCGGAAGAATCCGTCGAACAAGGGCGTCAAGCGCGGAAACTCCGCCGTGAACCGCTCCCGGTTCACGAAGTACGCCTCGCACGCCACCGCGAAGAACTCGGCGATGTTGCTCGCCCCATAAGGGTCGAGCCACGGCGCGGCGCCGCCGAATCTTTCGGCCACGATCACCTGCTCGCGGAACTGCGCGTATTGCGGTTCCAGCACCGCCAGCCAGCGTTGCCGCGCCTGCCGGGTCGGCAGCGGCGGGCAGCCGTCCGGCGCGCCGTCGCGCATGTCGATCTTGTGCACGAACTCGTGGATCACCAGGTTGAAGCCGGCTTCCGCCGACGCTCCGGCCTGCGCGACGTCGTGCCAGTTCAGCATCACCGGCCCGCCTTCCATGGCCTCGCCGGCCAGCACCTCGTCGTAGTCGTGGACCACGCCGGTTTCGTCGGTCACGGTGCGGCGCGCCACCACTTCGTCCCGGTGCACCACGATGCCGACGAAATCGTCGTACCAGTGCAGGCCCAGGTGCAGCACCGGCAGCACCGCCTGCGCGGCGATGGCCAGGGCGATGTCGTCGGTGATGACCAGGCCGTCGGTGCCGTGGAATTCCTTGTCGCGCAGGAACTGCGCGGCCAGCGTCCGCAGCCGCGCGCGCTCTTCCGCGCTGCGCCCGGCCAGGAAGGGATAGGCGCGCAGGGTGCGTTCCCACAGCGCGTCGGGCAGGGCCGGCGCGCTGCGGCGGCGGCGCAGCCAGCGGAACATCAGGCCAGCGCGATGCGCCGCACCACGCCCTCGCGGCTCACGCGCAGTGCTTCCAGCCGCGGCGGCCGGGCCTCGGCGTCCCAGTCGGACAGCACGATGCGGCGACGCGTGGCATCGAGCGCGTGCTCGCCGGGCTTGTGCGTGTGGCCATGGATCATGTTGGCGGCACCGGCAGCCTGCAGCCACTGCAGGGCCGCCGGGTGGTCGACGTCCGCGTACGGCCGGTCGCCGCGCTTCAGGTCCTCGCTCTCGCTGCGCAGGGCCTTCGCCATCAGGCGCCGTTCGGCCAGCGGGCGAGCCAGCACCGCGGCCTGCCAGGCGGGGTTGCGCACCTGCCGGCGGAAGGCTTGGTAGTCGGTGTCGTCCAGGCACAGTGCGTCACCGTGCGACAGCAGCCAGCGCGTCGCGCCGAAGTCGAGCGCGGTCGGGTCCGGCAGCAACTGCAGGCCGGCGCGGCCGGCCATCGCTGCGCCGAGCAGGAAATCGCGGTTGCCGTGCAGGAAGAACACCGGGATGCGCTGCGCGGTGGCGCGCAGCACCTGTGCGCAGTCCGCCTCGAAGCCGGGCTCCGCGGCGGCGTCGTCGCCGATCCAGGCTTCGAACAGGTCGCCGAGGATGAACAGGGCATGGGCCTGCACGCCGGCCATGTAGGCGCGCCAGGCGGCGACGGTGGCCGGTTGCGAGGCCTGCAGGTGCAGGTCGGAGATGAATTCGATGCTGCGCCAGTCCGGCGGCGCAGCGAGTTCGTGCGCCGCCGGCGCGGCAAGCGCGGCGGACACGCTCAGACGACGACCGCCTTGTCGATCACCACGTCCTCGTTCGGCACGTCGTCGTGCATGCCCTTGCGGCCGGTGCGCACCGCCTTGACGCGGTCGACCACGTCCTTGCCGTCCACCACCTTGCCGAACACGGCGTAGCCCCAGCCGCGTGCGTTGGGTGCGGTGTGGTTCAGGAACTCGTTGTCGGCCACGTTGATGAAGAACTGCGCCGACGCCGAGTGCGGGTCGTTGGTGCGCGCCATCGCCACCGTGTAGTTGTCGTTCTTCAGGCCGTTGCCGGCCTCGTTCTCGACCGTCGCGTCGGCCGGCTTTTGCGACATGCCGGGCTGGAAGCCGCCGCCCTGCACCATGAAGCCGGGGATGACGCGGTGGAAGACGGTGCCGTCGTAGTGGCCCTTCTTCACGTAGTTCAGGAAGTTGGCGACCGTCTTCGGCGCCTTCTGCTCGTCGAGCTCCAGCGTCACGACGCCGTAGTCGCGGATGTGCAGTTGGACTTTCGGGTTCATGGGGAAAGCCTTTCTTACTTGACGATGGTGGCCGCGGTGATGACCACGGGCGTCAGGGGCACGTCGCTGTGCGGGCCGGCATTGCCGGTCGGCACGCCTTTGATCCGGTTGACCACGTCCATGCCGCTCACCACCTTGCCGAACACGGTGTAGCCGGCATTGCTGCCCTTGGGGTCGAGCCGGCCGCTGTTGTCGGCCACGTTGATGAAGAACTGCCCGGTGGCCGAGTCCGGGTCGCTGGTGCGCGCCATGGCGATGGTGCCGGGCAGGTTGCGCAGGCCCTTGCCGAAGGCTTCGCGGGCCTCGAGCACGACCGGCGGCCGCGTCGGCCGCTCGTTCATGTTCTTGTCGAAACCGCCGCCCTGGACCATGAAGCGGTCGATCACGCGGTGGAAGATGGTGCCGTCGTAGTGCTTGTCGCGCACGTACTGCAGGAAGTTCTCGGCCGTCTTGGGCGCCATGTCCGGGTAGACCTCGATCACGATGTCACCGGCGCTGGTGGCAAGCTTCACGCGCGGTGCGTCCGCGGCCCAGCCGGCACCGGCCATGCAGGCGCCTAGCGCCAGCGCCGCGAGGGCGCGGCGCGTCAGGGGGAAATTCAACCGATCACTCCTTCGAAAAAGATCTTCCAGTGCGGGCCTTGCCGCACCCAGTATTGGCGCTTCACCGGGCCCGTGCGGGCCCCGGTCGGCACCTCGCCAAAGGTTACCACCATGGTGTCGGCCGAGTCGGTCCAGCGCAGGAACGACAGGTCCTTCAGCTCGATGTCCTTGCCGCGCGCGCGGTTGAGTTCCACCTTGAGCAGCGGCGTCCAGTCGGCGATCGACTTGCCGCTGATGGTGAAGTCGGGCGTGTAGAAGCTGAGCATGCGCTCGAGGTCGCCGCTGGCCTTGGCGGCGCGCCAGGCCTGCAGCACGTCGGCGAAGCGGCGCGTGTCGGTGGTGACGCTGTTGGGCGCCACCCAGCGCAGCGAAGGCGCGATCACCACCGGCGTGGTCCGCACTTCGACGGTCCGGATGATGCGCTGCAGGTCGGGGTTGGCCAGCACCACGCAGCCGTCGGTGGCCTTGGGCGCGCGCGAGAACTGGCTGGGCGGCGTGCCGTGCAGCCAGATGCCGCGGCCGGTCTTGCCGCGCCGGGCGTCGTACGGGTTGGGATAGTTGATCGGCAGGGCGCCGGCGCCGTAGAAGTCCTTCAGCGACTTCGGGTCGAGGTTGCTGGTGACGTAGTAGACGCCCAGCGGCGTGCGCAGGTCGCCTTCCTCGGTCTTTTCGACGCCCAGCTTGCCGACCGAGATGTAGTAGTCGGCGATCAGCTTCAGGCCGGTCGGCTCGTTGGCGAACAGGTACAGGCGCGCCCGCGAGGTGTCGATGGCGATCGCGTGCTTGCTGCGCGGCGACAGTTGCAGGAACTGCGCCGGGATGCTGTTGGCCGGCGGCCGCTCGCGCAACGCGCGGATGCGCAGCTGCGATTCCTCGCGCAGCTCCGCCAGCATCTGGGCGCCGCTCTGGGCCGCGGTGTCGGACACGTCGCCGAAGCTGCGCACCGGCCGCTGTTGCGCCATCAGCAGGTCGCCGTAGACCAGCTGCGCCAGCTGGAAGTTGGGGTGTTCGCGCACCAGCGCTTCGGCCTTGGCCAGCGCGGCGCGGCTCTGGGCCTGGCCGATCAGCTTGTAGATCTCGATCAGCCGGGCTTCGGTTTCACCGTCGCGCACCTGCGGTGCCGGTGCGGGCGCGGGGGCCGGCGCCGCCTTGCGGTGCGGCGCCGCGTGGGCAACCGCCAGCAGGCTGGCGGCGCAGCCGAGGACCAGCAGCAGGCGAGCCAGCTTCTTGGGGGAGGGGAGCGGGTTCAACTGCAAAACCTTCGCTTGCGCCTCGTGCGGCAGCCTAGGCGCCCGTGCTTTCGCGCACGATCGACCAGCGATCGCCGCTCTTCACGAATTCCAGCGTCTTGCGGCTGTTGACCTTCAGTGCGTCGGCGCTGTAGTCCTGCTTGAAGCGGGCGACGGCCTTGTTGCCGTTGACCGAGACGTTGAGGTCGCTGACCTTCACCGCGATGTGCTGCTTGCCGACGATGCGGCTGCGGCGTTCCTCGTCCCAGGCCTTGCGCGAAGCCTTGCCGGGCGGGTCGAATTCCTTGCCGTAGGCGCCCAGGTAACCGTTCATGTCCTTGGACGACCAGGCGCTGGCCCAGGCCAGCACGGCGGCTTCGACTTCCTTGGAGGCACCA
>JAQGMU010000366.1 GCA_028292195.1 Ramlibacter sp.
ATGCGCTCTCGATCATCGTGCACAGGAGCCAGAGCCAATACCGCAGCCGCGCCGTCGTGGCCAAGATGCGCGAGCTCATTTCACGCCAACAGTACGACGTTGCGATCCAGGCTGCGATCGGTGCCAACATCATCGCGCGCGAGAACATCAAGGCCTTGCGCAAGAACGTGCTGGCAAAATGCTACGGCGGCGACATCAGCCGCAAGCGCAAGCTGCTCGAAAAACAAAAGGCCGGCAAGAAACGCATGAAGCAGATCGGCTCGGTCGAAGTGCCTCAGGAAGCGTTCCTCGCCATCCTCCAAGTCGAAGAATAAACAAATGCCCTTTCTCACTGCCGCGGTTCTCGCGGCCTTCGTCGGCTACGCCGGCGCGTGGTACTTCGAGCTCGTCGAAGGCAACTTCGCGCTGCTGCTGTTCCTGGCCACCCTTGTCACCGGCCTGTACTGGCTGGCCGAGCGCCTCTGGTACCTGCCGCGCCGCCGGCGGGCCGCCGAGGCCCTGGAGGCCAGCGCCAGCGCGCGCAACGCCCGCCTGGCCTCGCAGGGCATCGCCCCGGTCGATCCGCAGCTCGCCGAAGCCAGGCAGAAGATCCTGGCGCAGCCCTGGTGGCTGGACTGGACCGCCGGCCTGTTCCCCGTGATCATCGCCGTCTTCGTGCTGCGCTCGTTCCTGTTCGAGCCCTTCAAGATCCCCTCCGGCTCGATGATCCCGACGCTGCTGGTGGGCGACCTGATCCTGGTCAACAAGTTCACCTACGGCCTGCGGCTGCCGGTGCTGAACACCAAGCTGACCAATGGCACGCCGCCCAAGCGCGGCGACGTGATGGTGTTCCGCTACCCGCCCAAGCCGAGCCTGGACTACATCAAGCGGGTGGTCGGCGTGCCGGGCGACGAGGTGGCCTACCTGAACAAGCGGCTGACCATCAACGGCCAGCCGGTGCAGACCGACAAGCTGCCGGACTACTTCGACCAGGACGCGATGCGCTACTTCAAGCAGTTCCAGGAGCAGCTGGGCGAGAAGAAGCACGCGCTCCTGAACGACGACGACCGCCCCGCCTTCGTGCCCGGGGTGGAGGACTTTCCGTTCCGGCAGAATTGCCGCTACAGTGTCGAAGGGGTCGTCTGCAAGGTGCCGGAGGGGCAGTACTTCATGATGGGCGACAACCGCGATAATTCGCTCGATTCGCGCTACTGGGGTTTCGTGCCGGACCGCAACATCGTCGGCAGGGCCTTCCTGATCTGGATGAATTTCAGCAGCCTGAAGCGGATCGGCACATTCGAATAAGACAACTAGTTGGAGAGGGCGCAATGGCAGGTAGAACAAGGCAGAGGGGCATCTCGTTTTTCACGGTGATCTTCATCATGGCCGTGCTCGCGGGGGTCGGCCTGATAGCGGTGCAGGCATTCCCCAGCGTGATCGAGTACCAGGCGGCGCTGAAGGCCATCAACAAGGCCAAGGAAGGCGCGACGGTGATGGAAGTGCGCCAGATCTTCGACCGGGCCGCGGACATCGACACCATCTCCTCGCTCAAGGGCAAGGACCTGGAAATCGCCAAGGACGGCGACCAGGTGGTGGTCTCCTTCGCCTACGACAAGGAATTCCACATGTTCGGGCCGGCGTGGCTGGTGCTGAAGTACCGGGGCACCTCCCGCCCCGGCCGGTAGCCGCCACCTTGCCCCCTGACGACGCGCTTGCCGCGCTGCAAGCCCGCCTGCAGCATTCCTTCGCCGAGCCGCGGCTGCTGGTCCGCGCCCTGACGCACCGCAGCTTCTCGGCCGAGCACAACGAGCGGCTGGAATTCCTGGGCGATTCGGTCCTGAGCCTCGCCGTTTCCTCGCTCCTCTACGAGCGGCTGCAGTCGCTGCCCGAGGGCGACCTCACCAAGGTCCGCTCCTCGATGGTCCGGCAGGAGCCCCTGCACCAGCTCGCGCTGCGCCTGGGCCTGCCCGACCTGCTGCAGCTGGGCGAGGGCGAGGTCCGCACCAACGGCCGGCAGCGCCCGTCCATCCTGGCCGACGCGCTGGAGGCGGTTCTCGGCGCCGTCTACCTCGACGCCGGCTACGCGGCCGCGGAAGCGCTGGTGCGCCGCCTGTTCCAGGACGTCGAGCTGAAGCCGGCGCTGGCGGTGGCGGCCAAGGACGCCAAGACCGAACTGCAGGAACTGCTGCAGGGCCGCAAGATGGGCCTGCCGGTCTATCGCGTGGCCGCCACGCTGGGAGCCGCCCACAAACAGACTTTCGACGTAGAGTGCGAGGTAAGCGAGCTCGGGCTGGTCGAGCGCGGCATCGGCGCCTCGCGCCGGGCCGGTGAACAGGCCGCGGCAGCGGCAATGTTGTTGGTATTGAAAGCCAGGTTGAAATGACGCAGGACAGCGAAGCATCGAGCGATCCGGCAGCGGGTGCGGGGCAGCGCTGCGGCCTGGTCGCCATCGTCGGCAAACCCAACGTGGGCAAGTCCACGCTGCTGAACGCCCTGGTGGGGCAGAAGATCAGCATCACTTCCGCCAAGGCGCAGACCACGCGCCACCGCATCACCGGCGTGCGTACCGAAGGCCAGACCCAGGTCGTCTTCGTCGACACGCCGGGCTTCCAGACCCGCCACAGTTCTGCGCTGAACCGGTCCCTGAACAAGACGGTGACCGGTGTCATCAGCGACGTCGACCTGGTGCTGTTCGTGGTGGAGGCCGGCAACTTCACGCTGGGCGACGCCAAGGTGCTGGCGCTGTTGCGGCCCGACATCCCGTGCATCCTGGTGGCCAACAAGCTCGACCAGGTGCACCGGCGCGCGGAGCTCGCGCCCTGGCTGCGCGACATGCAGGAGCGCCATCCGTTCACCGAATTCATGCCGATCTCGGCCAAGGCGCCCAAGGACATCGAGCGCCTGCTGCAGGTCTGCGCCAAGTACCTGCCGGAGCAGCCTTGGCTGTACGGCGCGGACGAGCTCACCGACCGCAGCGAGAAATTCCTGGCCAGCGAGATGATCCGGGAGAAGCTGTTCCGGCTGACCGGCGACGAATTGCCGTACACGTCCACGGTCGTCATCGACGAGTTCAAGGAAGAGCCCAGCCCCAAGCACGGCCGCATGCTCCGCATCGCCGCCACCATCGTCGTGGAACGCGACAGCCACAAGGCGATGATCATCGGGGAGGGCGGCGAGAAGTTGAAGCGCATAGGCACCGAGGCCCGCCAGGAACTGGAGCGGCTGCTGGCCGCCAAGGTGTTCCTGCAGACCTTCGTCAAGGTCCGCAGCGGCTGGGCCGACGACGAGGCCAAGGTCCGCAGCTTCGGCTACGAATGAGGCCAGGGGCTGGACCGGCCACGTGGCGTTCGCTGCAGCATGAATTCCCGGATCGAGCTCCTCCAGGCCATGCCCGTCTTCGGCGGCGTGCGGGAGGAAACCTTGACGTTCCTCTTGGCGCTGTCATCCACGGTGCCGGTCGCGGCGGGCGAGTTCTTCTTCCGCGAGGACGACGAGGCCCAGTCCATGTTCGTCCTGGAGGCGGGCCGGGCGGCGGTCGTCAAGAACTGGAAAGGCCATCGATTTCTCTTGAGCCAGCTGGCCAAGGGGGATTGTTTCGGGGAAATGTCGATCATGGACCTGCGTCACCGGAGCGCTTCGGTGGTGGCGGTCGAGGCCTGCCAGGCGATCGAGGTGTCCAGCGCGAGCCTGTTCGCGCTCTACGAAAAGGACCTGGAGCAGTTCACCCTGATCCAGATGAACATCGGGCGCGAAGTCAGCCGCAGGTTGCGCGACGCCGACGAGCGGCTGTTCCAGGCCCTGGTCGGCAGCGCCAACGTCGTTGCCGAATACGTCTTTCGGTCCACCTGAGCGCCTGGCCATGAAACGCGTCGCCGACGAACCGGCGTTCGTCCTGCACCGCTACGACTGGAGCGAATCCAGCCTGATCCTCGAACTGCTGACGCGCCACTTCGGCCGCATCGCCGTGGTCGCCAAGGGCGCCAAGAAGCCCAGCTCCAATTTCCGTCCGGTGCTGCTGCCGCTGCAGCCGCTGCACGTGGCCTTCGGCGGCGACGCCGAGATCCGCACCTTGAAGCAGGCCGAGTGGCTGGGCGGCCAGGTCATGCCGACCGGCGACAAGCTGCTGTCCGGCTACTACCTCAACGAGCTGCTGCTGCGCCTCTTGGCGCGCGACGACCCGCACCCGGCGCTGTTCGATGCGTACGCCGCCACCGTGCGGGTGCTGGGAAGCGACGACGCCGAACATACGCTGCAGCCGGGCCTGCGGGCCTTCGAGCTGCTCCTGCTGCGCGAGATCGGCCTGCTGCCGGTGCTGGACATGCAGACCGCGACCCTGGCGCGGCTGGATCCGCGGGAGCGCTACAGCCTGAAGGCCGAGGGCGGCCTGGTCGAGGCGGCGGAAACGGACGCCCGGGCGAGCCTCAGCGGGGCCCAGTGGCTGGCGCTGCAGGCCGCGCTGGACGACCCCGCGCCGTTCGCCGCAACCGTGCGCGAAGCCGCCGCCGCGCCCGAGCTCAAGCCGCAGCTGCGAGCCCTGCTGCACTACCATTGCGGCGTGCACACGCTGCGCACCCGTCAACTCATGATCGACCTGCAGGCTTTATGAGCCCCACCACCGCCCTGTCCGTGAACGTCAACAAGGTTGCCCTGGTGCGCAACACGCGCCACCTGGGCATCCCCAGCGTCACCCGCGCCGCCATCCAGTGCCTGCAGGCTGGAGCCCACGGCATCACGGTGCACCCGCGGCCGGACGCCCGCCACATCCGAACTGGAGACGTGCACGAGCTGCACCGGCTGTTGCAGACGTCCTGGCCGCAAGCCGAGTTCAACATCGAGGGCAATCCCTTCCAGAACCTGATGGACTTCGTGCGCGAACTGCGGCCGCAGCAGGCCACCTTCGTGCCGGACAGCGAAAGCCAGTTCACCAGCGACCACGGCTGGAACCTGCGCGCCGATGCCGACCGCGTGCGCGCCCTGATCGCCGAAGCCAGGGCGCTGGGCGTGCGGGTCAGCCTGTTCATGGACGCCGACGCCGATGCGATGCCGCTGGCCAAGGCCGTGGGTGCCGACCGGGTCGAGCTCTACACCGAGCCCTATGCAGCCGCCTGGGGCACGCCGCGGCAACAGCAGCAGCTGGAGCGCTTTGCCGCCGCCGCCCGCGCCGCGCAAGCCAACGGCCTGGGGGTCAATGCCGGCCACGACCTGAGCCGCGACAACCTCGCCGATTTCCTGCGTGCCGTGCCCGGCGTGCTGGAAGTCTCGATCGGCCACGCTTTCATATCCGACGCGCTGGAGCTTGGTTACGCCGAAACCGCGCGCCAGTACCTGGCCGCCATCGCCCGCAGCCGGCCGCAGTGATCTACGGCATCGGCACCGACATCTGCGACGTCCGCCGCATCCAGGCTTCGCTGGAGCGGCATGGCGAGCGCTTCGCCGGCAAGATCCTGAGCGAGGGGGAACTCGCCACCTGGCGTGCCCGCAGCGCCCGCTGGCCGGAGCGGGGCGTGCGCTACCTGGCCACCCGCTTTTCCGCCAAGGAAGCCTTCAGCAAGGCGGTGGGCCTGGGCATGCGCATGCCCATGACCTGGAAGCTGTGCGAGGTGGGCAAGCTGCCGAGCGGCAAGCCGGTGATCGTGCTGCACGGTGTGCTGAAGGAATGGTGCGAGGCCCGCGGCCTGACTGCCATGGTCACCGTCACCGACGAAACCGACTACGCGGCCAGCTTCGTGGTCGTGGAACAGAAAGAAAGAACATGAGTGAACACGCACCCGTCATCCTCGACGTCGCCGGCCTGGCGCTGACCGACACCGACCGCGAGCGCCTGGCGCATCCGCTGGTGGGCGGCATGATCCTGTTCGGCCGCAACTGGCAAAGCCGCGAGCAGCTGTCCGCGCTGTGCGCCGAGATCAAGGCGGTGCGCGGCGACCTGCTGATCTGCGTCGACCACGAGGGTGGCCGCGTGCAGCGCTTCCGCACCGACGGCTTCACGCACCTGCCGCCCATGCGGGCGCTGGGCGAGCTGTGGATGAAGGACGCCCTGGCGGCCACCGATGCGGCCACGGCCACCGGCTACGTGCTGGGGGCGGAGCTGCGTGCTTGCGGGGTCGATTTCAGCTTCACCCCGGTGCTGGACCTCGACTGGGGCGAAAGCGGCGTGATCGGCGACCGCTCCTTCCACCGCGATGCGCGGGTGGTGACGATGCTGGCCAAGAGCGTCATGCACGGCCTGCTGCAGGCCGGCGTGGCGAACTGCGGCAAGCACTTTCCGGGGCATGGCTTCGTCAAGGCCGACTCGCACCTGGAGATCCCGGTCGACAAGCGCAGCCTGAAGGCGATCCTGGCCGAGGATGCCGCGCCCTATGGCTGGCTGGACATGAGCCTGACCAGCGTGATGCCGGCGCACGTGATCTATCCCAAGGTGGACAGCCGGCCCGCGGGCTTCTCCAGCAAGTGGCTGAACGACATCCTGCGCGCGCAGCTGCATTTCCAGGGCGCGATCTTCAGCGACGACCTGAGCATGGCAGGGGCCCGCAAGATCGAAGGCCGGGAGCTCACTTACACCGAGGCGGCCGTGGTGGCGCTGGAGGCCGGTTGCGACATGGTGCTGCTGTGCAACGAGTCGGTGAACAGCGAGGGCGGCCAGGCGATCGACGGGATGCTGGCCGGGCTGGTCGAAGCGCAGGTGAAGGGGGAGTGGAAGCCCAGCGAGGTCAGCGAACACCGCCGGCTGGCGCTGCTGCCGGCGACGCCGCCGGCGTCGTGGGATGCATTGATGACGGAGCCGCGGTATATGCGGGCCTTGCAGCTTCTCCCGTAGACCGGGCTGCCCGCAGGGCCAAAACGCTGGGGTCGCTGCGCGAACCCAGCCTACATGGCCCCGACCGGAATCAAGCCTCCCGCCGCAGCGCCGGAAACAGGATCACGTCCCGGATACTCGGGCTGTCCGTCAGCAGCATCATCAAGCGGTCGATCCCGACGCCGCACCCACCGGCCGGCGGCATGCCGTATTCCAGCGCCCGCACGAAGTCGTGGTCGAAGAACATCGCTTCGTCGTCGCCGGCGTCCTTGGCGCTCACCTGCGCCTGGAAGCGAGCGGCCTGGTCCTCGGCGTCATTCAGCTCGGAGAAGCCGTTGGCCATCTCGCGGCCGGTGATGTACAGCTCGAAGCGTTCCGTCACTTCCGGCCGCTCGTCGTTGGCGCGCGCCAGCGGCGAGATCTCGGTGGGGTGCTCCATGATGAAGGTCGGCTGCCACAGCTTGTCCTCCACCGTCTCCTCGAAATACAGCACCTGCAGCGAGGCCAGCGAGCGGCCCGCCAGCCGGTTCTTTTCCTCGGTCAGGCCCAGCTTGCGCAACCGGCCGGTCAGCCAGTCGCGGTTGTCGACGTTGTCGCCGGCGTCGGTGTGGCGCACGATCGCCTCGCGGATGGTCAGCCGCTCGAACGGCTGGGACAGGTCCACCGGCTTGCCGCCGTAGCTCAGTTGCAGCGAGCCCACGGCCTGCTGCGCCGCGTCGCGCAGCAGGGCCTCGGTGAAGTCCATCAGGTCGCGGTAGTTCCAGTAGGCCGCGTAGAACTCCATCATGGTGAACTCGGGGTTGTGCCGCACCGAGATGCCTTCGTTGCGGAAGCTGCGGTTGATCTCGAACACCCGTTCGAAGCCGCCCACCAGCAGCCGCTTCAGGTACAGCTCCGGCGCGATGCGCAGGAACATCTGCTGGTCCAGCGCGTTGTGGTGCGTGGTGAAGGGCTTGGCATTGGCGCCGCCCGGGATCGGATGCAGCATCGGCGTCTCGACTTCCAGGAAGTCGGCCCGCACCATGAATTCGCGGATGCCGGACAGCACCTTGCTGCGCGCCACGAAGCGCTTGCGCGCGTCCTCGTCGGTCATCAGGTCGACGTAGCGCTGGCGGTACTTCACTTCCTGGTCGGCCACGCCGTGGAACTTGTCGGGCATCGGCCGCAGGCTCTTGGTCAGCAGGCGGATGGAGGTGACGTGCAGCGACAGCTCCCCGGTGCGCGTCTTGAACAGCTTGCCCTCGGCGCCGATGATGTCGCCCAGGTCCCAATGCTTGAAGGCGGCGTAATCTTCCTCGCCGACCGCGTCGCGCGTCACGTAGAGCTGGATGCGGCCGCTCTGGTCCTGCAGCGTGGCGAAGCTGGCCTTGCCCATCACCCGCTTGAGCATCATGCGGCCGGCAACGCGCGCCACCGAGCCTTCGGCTTCGAGCTGCTCGGCCGCCTTGGCGCCGTGTTCGCCGTGCAACGCCTGGGCGTGGTGGCCCGGCTTGAAGTCGTTGGGGAACGCGGGGCCCCGGCCCTGCTTGTGCGCCTCGCGCAGGGCCTTCAGCTTCTCGCGGCGCTCCGCGACCAGCTGGTTTTCATCGGAGGGCGGTGTGTTTTGCGTATCGGACATCGGGGGCCGGGCGGGGTGTACCGGTGAGGGGGCGAAACCTTCAATTGTAGTTTTGGCCGGGGAGCTCGACCGGAGCCCTCGATAATCCCCTCCCATGTTTCTCCGGGCCGGCATTCTTTCCCTCGCCTTGTTGCTGGCCAGCCGCCTGCTGGGGCTGGCCCGCGAGTCGGTCCAGGCCGCGGCCTTCGGCGCGACCGGGCTGGGCGACGTGGCGGTGCTGATGCTCTCGCTGCCGGACTGGCTGGCCGGGGTGCTGGCCAGCGGCGGCCTCGCCTACGTGCTGTTACCGGCGTGGGCCAGGCAGGGCGCCGGCCAGGTGGCCGCCAGCCAGCGCCGCGCCGCCCATGGCCTGTTGCTGGCCGGCTGCGTGGGAGCCGCCCTGCTGGCCGCGCTGCACTCGCTGGCGGTGCGGGCCCTGGCCGGCGGCCTGCCGGGCGAGTTGCTTCCCGCGGCCGAGGCCGCCTTGCTCTGGAGCGCCGCAGCGCTGCCGCTGGCCTTGCTGGCGTCGCTGTGGGCGACCCGGCTGCAGTTCGAGCGCGATTTCGTCGGTCTCTACGGCGCCAACCTGGTGGTCAACCTGCTGGTGATCGCCGCGCTGGTGGAAGTGGCCTGGCTGGCGGGCGGCGCCGCCGAAGCAGCGGTGCACGTCCTGGGCGCGGGATTGCTGGCGGCGATGGCGGCGCGGCTGCTGTGGCTGGCATGGCGCCAGCGGCCGTTCGCCGGTGTTCCCCAGCAGGCCGACGGCTCGACGCTGCCGCGGGCGCCGGTCTGGTTCTGGGCGGTCGCTTCGGCCGGACTGCCGCTGGCGCTGCCCTTCGTCGCGCGATCGCTGGCGTCGCAGCAGGGGCCGGGCGCGCTGGCCACCTTCAACTACGGCTGGAAGCTGGCGGAACTGCCGCTGCTGCTGGCGGTGCAGCTGGTGGCAACGCTGGCGCTGGGGCCCATCGCCCAGGCGCTGGGCCGCGCCGCCAGCCGCGACGAGGCGGCGCTCACCATCCGCCGCGGCTTCGCGCTGGCCTGGGTGCTGGCCTGCGCCAGCGCCGCCGGCCTGGCGGTGGCCGCGCCGGCCCTGGCGCAACTGCTGTTCGGCTGGGGCCGGATGCAGGGCGCGGCCCTGCAGCAGGTGGCCGACTGGGGCCGCATCGCCGCCTGGGGCCTGCTGCCGCAGGCGCTGACGGCCATTGCCCTGACCATCCTGGCCTCGCAGGCCCGGATGCGCGCCGCGGTGGCGGCCTATGCCGTGGCGCTGGTGCTGCTGCTGGCCTATGGGCCGCGCGACGGCGCCGCGCTGATGGTTTGGCTCAATGTGTTGTTCACGGGCATCTGCGTCGTGACGCTGGCCGCGGTGGGCGAGGGCCTGCGGCTGTGGCTGCCCTGGCGTGCACTGGCGGTCGCCGGGGCCGCCCTGCTGGCGGTGCATGCCATCCTGGCCCTGGCCGGAGCGCCGACCCACCTGGTCTGGCAGTTCGTGGCCGGCGGCCTGGCGGCGCTGCTGGTGCTGGCGGCCAGCTGGTGGGGCAGCGCGGACCTGCGCGCGGCGCTGCGGCGATAATTTCCCCTTCATGCTCGAGTTGATCCAGATCACGAACGACCCCGCGTTCGCGCAGCGCTGCGACGCGCTGGGCGGCTTCCGCCTGTTCGTCGACCTGGAACGGGCCGGCAAGGCGGAACGCCAGGCCGGCCGCAACACCTTCATCAGCACCCACCAGGTCGAGGACGTGGGCCGCGTCAAGCGCGCGCTGCGCCAGTCGACCCTGATGGTGCGCGTCAATCCGCTGCACGCGGGCACGGCGGCGGAAGTCGATGCCGTGCTGGGGCAGGGCGCGGACTTGCTGATGCTGCCGATGTTCACCAACGCGCAGCAGCTGCGCCAGTTCGCCGCGCTGGTCAATGGCCGCGTGCCCGTCGTTCCCTTGCTGGAAACGGCCGGCGCACTGCATACGCTGGACGAGTGGGTGCATACGCCAGGCTTGCACGAGGTCTACGTCGGCCTGAATGACCTGCACCTGTCCCTGGGCCACCGCTTCATGTTCCAGGCGCTGGCCGACGGCACCGTGGAACGCGTCGCCCGCGCGGCGCAGGCGCGCGGCCTGCGCTTCGGCTTCGGCGGCATCGCGCGGCTGGAGGAAGGCCTGCTGCCCGGGCGCGACGTGCTGGCCGAGCACCTGCGCCTGGGCTCGGGCGCCGTCATCCTCTCGCGCACCTTCCACCGCGACGACCCGGACGCCGTGTTCGAGCACGAGATCGAGGCCCTGCGCAGCGTCGAAGCACGGCTGGCGCAGCGCACGCCCGAACAGGTGCAGTCCGATGCGCGCCGCATTGCGGGTGCGATCGACGGCATCACCGCCGGCCTGGCCGCGCGCGCATGAAGCGGCGGATGAAGAGGCTATTGGACGTGGCCCTGTCCGCCCTGGCACTGCTGCTGCTGGCGCCCGTCATGCTGGCGGTGGCGCTGGCGATCGCGCTGGAAAGCGGCCGGCCGGTGCTGTTCAAGCAGCAGCGCGTGGGTCGGGGCGGCCGCGAGTTCGGCCTCTACAAGTTCCGCAGCATGGTGAAGGACGCGGCGTCCATCGGCCCGTACCACACGGCCACCGATGATCCCCGCATCACCCGCACCGGGCGCTTCATCCGCCGCACCAGCCTGGACGAACTGCCGCAGCTGCTGAACGTGCTGAAGGGCGAGATGAGCCTGGTGGGCCCGCGGCCCGACGTGCCGGCACAGCGCACGCTCTACGCGCCGTTCGACTGGCACGCGCGCTGCAGCGTCCGGCCCGGCATCACCGGGCTGGCGCAGGCGCTGCTGCGTTCGGAAGCGACGCCGCAGCAGCGGCTGGAACTGGACCTGCGTTACGTGCGCGAGCAGAGCCTGGGCCTCGACCTGCGAATCGCCTTCTGGACCCTGGGCCGGCTCACCGGCAAGGGAAGCAACTAGTGTCCTGTCCCACAAATATCTGCGCTCTCGCTGCCCCGTATCGGGCCGCAGGCAAGGCGCGGACGCAGGTCAAGCCTGGACGGCTTGACCTGTGGCCGCAACGCGGCATGCGGCCCGATACGGGGCAGCCCGAAGGGTTGGGCGCCTGCGGGGCGCTCGGCGTGCGTCCGGAGAGGGTCAAGACGGCCAGTCTTGACCCTCTCCGGCCACCCACCGATCATCCCCGCATGCATCCCAACGAGAGTGCAGATATTTGTGGGACAGGACACTAGCCATGTGCGGCATCTTCGGCTACTGGGACCGCGCCCGCCGCCCGCTGGACGAGGCGGTACTGGCCACCATGGGCGAGCGCCTGCGGCATCGCGGGCCCGACGATGCCGGTGTGTGGTCGCAGCCGGAGCGCGGTGTGGCCGTCGGCAACCGCCGCCTGTCCATCATCGACATCGCCGGCGGCCACCAGCCCTTCGTTTCCGACGACGGCCGCATCGCCGTGGTGCAGAACGGCGAGATCTTCAACTACGTCGATCTGGCGGAAGATCTGCTCGCCCAGGTCGTGCAGCTGAAGACCCACTCGGACACCGAGGTGATCCTGCGCCTGTACGAGCGCGAAGGCATCGCCTGCCTGCCGCGGCTGAACGGCATGTTCGCGATCGCGATCGACGATGCGAACGAAGACGCGCTGTACCTGGCGCGCGACCGCATCGGCGTCAAGCCGCTGTACTTCCAGGACGACGGCGGCCGCATGGTGTTCGCCTCCGAGCTGAAGGGCCTGCTGGCGGCCGGCGGCCCGCGCGAGGTCGACCTCGAAGCGATCCACCACTACCTGACTTTCAACTACATCCCGGCGCCGTGGACGATCTGGCGTGGCGTGCGGCACGTCATGCCCGGCACCTGGATGAAGTTCACGCGTGCCGGCAGCGAGACCCGGCGCTGGTGGAGCCTGGCGGCCCAGCGCGAGCAGGACTTCAGCTTCGCGGACTGGTCGCGGGAGTTCCTCGCCATCCTCGACGACGCCACCCGCATCCGCTTGCGCGCCGACGTGCCCTGGGGCGCCTTCCTGTCCGGGGGCGTCGACTCCAGCACCATCGTCGCCCTGATGGCGCGGCACGTGAACCAGCCGGTCAAGACCTTCTGCATCGGCTTTGCCGACCCGCGCTTCGATGAATCGGAATTCGCGGCCGAGGCCGCGCGCCGCTTCGGCTGCGAGCACACGATGGAGGTCGCGGAGCTGAACATGCTGGGCCGCTGGCCGCATGTGCTGTATCACCTGGACCAGCCGCACGGCGATGCGTCTTTCATGCCGACGCTGCGGGTGAGCGAACTGGCGGCGAAGCACGTGAAGGTGGTGCTCACGGGCGACGGCGGCGACGAACTCTTCGCGGGCTACGACAAGTACTCGGCGTTCTTCGGCCGTGCCGACGTGGCCGCGCTCGATGACGAGACATTCCGCCGCCGCTACTTCGACTCGATCTCGCTCTTCACGCCG
>JAQGMU010000377.1 GCA_028292195.1 Ramlibacter sp.
GCAGGTCCGGCGCCCACGATCGCAACGTCGTAGAGTGCATTGGCTGCATCGAGGTCGAGCATCCCAATACATTGGGCGAGTTCGCGTTCGCCAGGATTGCGCAGCACCGCACCGTCGGGGCAAATCACCAGCGGTACTTGAGGCTGTTCGGGTGCATAGCCCGCCACGAATGCCTGTGCATCGCTATCGACGCTCGGGTCCAGTAGTTGATGCGGAACCCCGTTGCGTGACAGGAAACTGCGGAGGCGAGCGATGTCTGGTGCGTCCTCGACTCCGATGAGTGTCGGCCCTCCGGTTGCTCCTTCGATGAGAGCTACCCGCCGCAGGATCATCGCCCGCATGAGCTTTTCGCCCAAAGCCGCCTCTGCGACTAGCAATGCATGCAACTGCGATGTGTTGATCTCCAGCGTGTCGGTCGGGCCTGCAGCCAAGCCGTCGACAAATGAAGGTCGTTCCGAGAGTTGCGCCAACTCTCCCGCGAATCCACCGGCGCCGTGTTCCGTCACCGCAATCTGCTGTCCCAGGGCATCGTGCCCGGATATTCGGATTGCGCCGCTGAGTACCAAATAGACACCAGGGCTGGCCCGGCCCGACTTGAAGACCCATTCGCCGTCGGCGAAGCGGCGAACCCGGCCGAAGCGATGAACCCGCGCGACTTCCTCCTCGGACAATGTCAGAAAAACTTGGGCACGTCGGGCCTCGATGATCGAGGGCGGGCCTGCTGAAGCCGCAGCTTCATTCATTGCGAAATTCTCGCCAGACGCGACCCTTCAAGCGACCTCTCCGCTGCCAGCGGCCTCCGAAAGAAACCAGGCGCGCTGCTCGGCCTCGTCGATCCACACATCTAGCAAGCTCGCCGTAGCGACGTCCCGGCTTTCGTCACAGAGGTTGTGCGTGTCGCGCATGAACGCCGCCAGACTGATGTTGTCCTCACGAAGCTCGGAAAGCATGGCAGGAGGTGACACTGAGTCGGCGTCATTGTCCTGAAGGCGCTGCAGGCGCGAGACGTGCCCAATTGAGCGAAGCGTTGATGCACCCAGTTTGCGAACGCGCTCGGCCACGACGTCCGTCATGGCGAAAATCTGCATCGCTTGCTCGTCCAGCAGCAGGTGATAGTCCCGAAAGTGCGGCCCGGATACATGCCAATGAAAGTTCTTGGTCTTGACGTACAGCGCGAAAAGATCCGCCAACAGCACGTTGAGCGCTGAACCGACGACTCGTGCAGCATCGGGATTCAGATCCGTTCTGCGGGCATTCGAGCCGCGGCTCGTTCCGGCTTCTTCCAGATTCTTAGACATCAACCCTCCTAGAGAACGCGTGGTGTCTGCGAGATCGGTTTTTGGCGTCCGCGCTGCGGCATCGCCAATGCGATACGAGATTGAGTCGAACGGAAGGCTTTCATAGGACTCAAGGCCGTTCTCGTAAGAGCAGACTTTCGCTGACAAAGGGAAACAGGAGCAGGAGTTGCAACTGCGTGCCCAGGCTCATGCCGGGCTCGCTGTCGTACATGGTCTCGACGCCGTCAACCATCCCTACCCACTGCACCTTGTCCCTGGATTGAGGGAGGCGCAAACAGAAGCTGTCGACCTTGCGTACGCGCTCGGCCAAGGCGGGTGCTAGCTCTGCGAGCTCCCGCGAATGCGCCAGCATCCCGAACTCGGTGAATCTTGCGTACAAGTCATCGACAAGTATGCGAACACGCATGCCGCAGGCTGCGGCATCTCTGATGGCGCGTAGCAGCGCACGGCCCATAACGTCGTTCTGCAGCAGGTAGTACTGCTCATCCAAGGGGCGTTCGGCATTACGCGTAAGTGTCAACCGCACGTCCATTGCGAACGCACTCAGCGGAAGCGGTCGGAAGCTTGAGGTCGTTTGGGGCGAGTCTGGTGTCGCCCAGCGAGAACTGGCCAGACGGTCCAGGAACCCGGTTTGGCTTGCCGGGACGGCCACGGGGAGAGGCATTGTCGCGCAACCCTGCATGAGGCCAGCCAAGGCGGCCCGCCAAATCATCCTCAAGCAGGTTCGGTACAGATAGTGAAGCACGATACGCAAAAGCTCGTCAGGTGGGGCGCCGGTGCGTGTAGCGAGGGCCGCCGATCCAAGGGAGGCTAACCCGATCCTGATAGCGACCCATAGGCTGAAGGGTGTAGTCGGTCATAGCAACAATGGATAGGTCTCCTCGGGAATGCCAAAGGCAAGACGCTGCGCAATGAGGGGGCGGGTGCGTCGCTCCTCGATGACTTGCATACGTCTGGAGAAGACGATTTGCTCCTCGGCGTCGCCGCGTTTGAGAACGTCAGGTGAGGCTCTTCAATCCCTTCCCGGCCGGGCGGGAGAGCCTCAGGTTCGAGATTTGCGGCGATGCTGTTCCATGTGGAAAGAATGCAGCGCCGGATGCACAACAAGCTCCTTATCGTCGAAGGTGCCTTTGCGATTGCCGGTGGGCGCAACATCGCGGACGACTACTTCCAAAAGGGCGATGTGCCTAGTTTTCTCAACGTAGATGCGCTTTTCGTCGGCGCAGTCGTCCCTCAATTGGCAGAGCTTTTGACATCTACTGGAAAAGGCCGTCGTCCAGCCGATATCCACCGTCGCATCAAATGAACAGACTGGACCTGCAGCGCCGGGAGTTCCTGAGCACACGAGTCGCATCGGTGCCCACGGCCACGCCGCGCTTCACGCATCCAGCTCGCCGGCGCCGCCGTTTCGCAAGGCCAAATTAGCTGGCGGCGTAGACTCCCCCGAAAGCGACACTGAGCGACGGCTCACTGGAGCGACGAAGCGGTATCCCACTCCAGGCTCGCTAGCGATGAACTCGCAATCGTCGGTGGCATCACCGAGCGCACGCCTCAGCGAGGCGATGTGCACACGGAGGTTGCCGTCGTCGACGTCGCGTCCCCAAATTTCGGCGATCAGGCTCTCACGCCTCTGTACTTCGCCGGACTTGCGAGTCAGCGCAACCAGGAGTTCGATAGCTCTGCTGCCCAACTTCACTGGTCGGCCCGCGAGCTTCAGGAGGCGCCGCCTGGGGGAAAGCTCATAGTCGCCGAAGGTCCAGACCTCATCCGCGTCGACGTGATCGGGGACCTGACGCACCCCTGCGACGAAGCAGTAGCCTCTGCCCGGCACATTGATGATGAAGCGAGAGCTTCCCTGACCATCGCCGAGCGCCTTGCGCAGTGCGGCGACGTGAACTCTCAGGCTGCTCTCTTCGACCACTGTGCTGGGCCACACGATCGTCGAAAGCTCTTCGCGACTGACAATGTGGCCTGCCCGTTCTGCCAAGGCGATGAGAATCTCCAGTG
The DNA here is from genome assembly GCA_028292195.1 of Ramlibacter sp. Taxonomy (GTDB): domain Bacteria; phylum Pseudomonadota; class Gammaproteobacteria; order Burkholderiales; family Burkholderiaceae_C; genus Ramlibacter. The sequence goes on from JAQGMU010000377.1 coordinate 3,306, forward strand.
CGCGGCTGCCGAGGCGAACCGGCCGGTCCCCTTGAAGCAGAACTCTGCGTGCACGTGACAACCGGAAGGACCCGAATTGCAGTGCTGATGGTGAACTCGAAACTTTCACAAACCGACTCGTTCTTCATCTGCCGCCTGGATCTGCCCAGTCGGCATTCACCATGTCCAAGGCGATGCCAGCTGCAGTTGCAGGCAACGTGAACTGGAACACGGCGCCGCGCGGCGCACCGGCCGACGCCGACAGCTTGCCGCCGTGCGCCTCAACGATCGATCGGCAGATCGACAGCCCCATCCCCAGACCTTGGGGCTTAGTGGTGAAGAAGGGGTCGAACACGCGCGCCAAGGCCAGCGGCTCTAGGGCCGAGCCGGAGTCCCGGACCATGACGAGGACGCTGTCCGGCTCCGAGCGGGCCGCGCTGATCCACAGCTCCCGCGGGCTTTCGCCGGCATCGTTGATCGCGTCAATGGCATTCACGATCAGATTGAGCATCACCTGCTGCAGCTGGACCCGGTCGCCCTCCACCGCCGGCAGGTCGTCCGCCAGCGCCGTGTGCACCAGGATGCCGCTTTTGACCGCCTCGCCTTTGGTCAGCTCGATCACTTCGCGGATGGCACCCCCGATCTCGACGCGGTCCTTTCGCGGCGGCGCCTTGCGGACGATCGCGCGGATCCGCTCGATCACCTCGCGCGCCCGCGTGCCGTCACGCACGATGCGATTGAGCACCCGGGTGACGTCGGCGAGATTCGGCGTCTCGGCGCCAAGCCAGCGCAGCGCGGTGCTGGCGTTGGTGAGCACGCCGCTGACCGGCTGGCTCACCTCATGGGCGATCGTGGCCGTCAGCTGGCCCAGAGTGGCCACGCGGCTCGCGTGCTCCAGCGCAGCCTGGACTTCCAGATAGCTCCGCTCCTTTTCGCGCGCCTCGGCTTCCGCCTGCTTGCGCTCGGTCAGGTCGATGACGAAGGCCAGGCCTTCCAGCCGCCGGTCGTCGAAGGCGGCGAGGCCCATCAGCACGGGCACGCGGGTGCCATCCTTGCGCAGGTATTCCCTCTCGAAGGGCGCGACGCTGCCGCCTGCTTGCATGTGCGCCATGGTGAGCGCATCGCGCTCGCGCCAATCCGGCGGCGAGAGCGTGTTGCGGGTGACGCGGTGAGCGGCCAGGTCCGCGCGGCCGTAGCCCACCATGCGCAGGAAGGCGTCGTTCGCCTCCACCAGCACCGGGTCGCTCGCGCCGCCGCTGGCCGCGACCTTCCAGATGTAGGTGCCGATGATGTTGGCGTCGACGAGCCGGCGGAAGCGCGCCTCGCGTTCCGCGACGTCGCGGTACAGGCGTGCGTTCTCCAGCGCGATGGCCGCCTGCGAGGCCAGCATCTTCAGCACGCCGGTGCGTCCCGGCATGAACACCCGCGGCGCAAGGTTGTTCTCCAGGTACAGCACGCCGCTGAGCTTGGCCTGGGTGAGCAGGGGCAGGCAGAAGATTGAGCGGGCCTTGTGCTGGCGGACGTAAGGGTCCGCGCCAAAGGGCTGCTGCGACACCGCGTCGTCCAGGATCAGCGGCTCCAGCGTCCGCAGCACGTACAGCAGGACCGATTTCGGCAAGGTCGTTTCGGTCACGGGGGCGTCGCGCAATTCCACCTTGACGGCGTTGCCGTTGACGACGGCTTCCGCCTCGACCCGAGGCACGCCGTCGCCGGGAACGACCAGCAGGCCGCGCTGGGCGCCCGCCTGCTGGATTGCGGTGCGCACCAGGGTCCCGAGCAGCTTGTCCAGCACGATTTCGCTGGAGACCGCGCGCGACACGTTGACGACCGTGGCGAGGTCGAGGTTGTCGACCGGCGCGCCTATCATCCCGGCCTGCGGGGACCGCGCCAATTCGCTTCCCAGGTGGGGATGCAGCGCCTCGAGTTGCCGCACCTTGCCGTCCGCGCCCCAGCGCAGGTAGCCGTTGCGGGCCTTGAGCAAGTGCATCTCCGCGCTGTCCTTGAAGCCGAGCGCCGCGTGGAAGCCGGCAGCGAGTTCGTGGGCGAGCGCCTCAATGTGGGTGAAGCCGTTGGCGCGGGCCGAACGGATGGCGCGTTCGTAAAGGCGCATGGCCTCGAGTTCCTGGCCTGACAGGCGCGCGATTTCCGCGCCGACAAGCGCGGCGCAGCCCTCGAAGTTGTCCGGGCAGTGCGCAGCCCACTCCTGGAGCTGGCCATGGTGGACGGCCACGGCCGCCAGGTGAAGAGCACGCTGCCCGGCGGAGGCACCGTCGCAGGCAGCGGCGAGGGCCAGGGCGCCGTAGAACCGGTACTCCACTGGCTCCGCAGTGGTCAAGTTTTCCGGCAGCAGTACCTGCAGGCGGGAGGCGACTTCGACCGCCGCGGCGCAGTCGCCGGCGAACAGGCGCGCCTTCAGCTTGGCGGTCCAGTATACGAATTGCACCATCCCCGACTTGCCGGCGTACCGGCGCTCGATCTGCCCTTCGTCGAAGTCGGCGTCGTCCAGGCTGCCGAAGCGCGGGGTCAGCCCACGCAGCATGCGCGCCAGCGCGACGGTGGCCCGCAGCAGGTCAGTGACGGACTCGTACTTCACGGACCGCCCGAACGCCACGCCCTCCTCGGCGTCGCGTTGGAGCACGGCCAGCGGATCGCCTGCCGCGAACTGGTTGGAGTCCATCCCCTTCGCGCACACGGTGGCGTAGTACAGGTATCCGGTGTCCCGCGCATCCTTGAACGCGATGCGGGCCAGCTCACGGCCCGTCTTGAAGTGCTGCCTCCACGGCATCACCATGTTGCCGAACAGGAAGTACACGACGGCCCGGAAGCGCGCCAGGCCGCGCTGGTCGACCAGGTCGCGGCCCAGCTGCCCGAGGCGGTAAGCGCCTTGGTAGTCGCCGAACAGCCGTGCGGCGACGATGCCGAGCCGGACGTAGGCGGCGGGCGAAGCATCGCTGTTGCCGCTCTCCAGGATCAGGCGGACCGTGCGGCAGGCGAGCACCACGAAGATGCCGACCTTGTTGAAGAATGCCGGCGGCGCGAGCTTGCTCAGGACGTCGAGGATCGCGATTGCCGCAGCATCGGTCATCAGCGGCAGCTCGAGCAATTCATCGCTGGAGTATTGGTCCAGCTGGGCCCGGGTGCGGTCGTATTCGTCCCGCACTTCCTCATCCGTCGGATGCTCGGGCCAGTCCATGCCCAGCTGCCGCAGGAAGGCCAAGCCCGCCGCGATCGCGCGTTCGCCCTGGTCGAGTGTGGTGTACATGTCGATCTGCAAGCACGCCACCCGGGACCGTTCGACCGTGTCGCCGGCGCGGCCCGACAGCCCTGCCAGGCGCTGCTCCGCTTGCGCCAGTTCGTCGGTCAGGAACTCGCATTCGGCGCGCTGCAGTTCGAGCCGGAAGACCAGCGCGTGCCGGCGGTCCCAGCAGTCCGGCTCCAGCAGCGCGGCGCCGGCCGCGAGGTACCGACTCGCCGACGCATAGGCGGTGGAGGACTTGGCGCGCTCGGCCGCCGCGAGGTTGAGCTCCGCAACTAGCTCGCGCTCCTCGCGCGAGGGCAGCAGGTGGGTGCTGCGGTTGAACTGGTTGACGATCTCGAAGATGAAGTCGCCGCGCTCCGCCGGCGCCGTGTTCGCCGCCAGCAGCCGCCCGATGCGCAGGTGGTGCTGCGGCCGGTCCTCGGCCGGGATCATCGAATAGGCGGCTTCCTGGACGCGGTCGTGGTGGAAGGAATAGCCGCCATCCGAGCGCAGCACCAGTCCCGAACGGACTGCGTCCCAGAGGTCGGCGTGGACCTGTTCGGCTGGTGTTTCGCAAACGGTCGCCAGCAGCTTGAACGGTGCGTGCTGGCCTATGCAGGCCAGCTGCTGCAGCACGCCCAATGCCCTGGCCGGCAGGCGGTTCAGCTTGACCCCCATGAGGTCGACGACGTTGTCCATATTGGGCTTGGCGTGGATGCGAAGCAGGTTCCAGTACCAGCGCGCATCCCCGTGGTCGAAGCTGATCAGCGCCTCCTCGGCTAGCGCATGCAGGAACTGGATCACGAACAGCGGATTGCCCCCGGTCTTCTCGTGCACCAGTTGCGCCAGCGGGACTGCGTGCGCTGCCCCGCAGCCCAGGGATTCCGCGATCAATTGGCCCAGGTCCGCATGGGTCAGGGGCGCCAGCACGATTTCGCGGACCGTCGCGCCCGAGCGGCGGATGGCCTCGAGCTTGGGCACCAGCGGATGGGTGGGACTAACCTCGTTGTCCCGGAAGGCGCCGACCAGCAGCAGGTGGCGCAGGTCGCGCTGGCTGAGGAGCTCCTCCAGCAATTCCAGCGTGGCCGCATCGAGCCATTGCAGGTCGTCCAGGAACAGTGACAGCGGATGCTCCGCACTGGCGAACACGTCGAGGAATCGCCGGAACACGATCTGGAACCGGCGCTGCGCGTCCTGCGGCGACAGGCGGGTAATGGCTGGCTGCCGGCCGATGACGAGTTCCAGCTGCGGTATGAGGTCGACCATCATCTGCCCGCTCGGTCCCAGCGCCTCGCGCAGCGCGTCGCGCCAGCCCTGGAGTTCCGCTTCGCTCTTGCTCAGGAGCTGGTCGACTAGCCCCTGGAAGGCCTGCGCCAAGGTCGCGTAGGGAATATCCCGCTTGTACTGCTCGAATTTGCCAGAGGCGAACAGGCCGCGCGGGGGCACCATGGCCTTGTGCAACTCGTTCACCACCGAGGACTTGCCGATGCCTGAATAGCCCGAGACCAGCACCAGTTGCGGCAGGCCGCGGGCGACGACGGCATCGAAGGCATCGAGGAGGGCGCCGACTTCGCGCGTGCGCCCATACAGCTTTTCCGGAATCATCAGCCGGTCCGGCAGGTCGTTCGCACCTAGAGTGAAGTCGGCGATGCGGCCGCGGGTCTCCCATTCGGCGAGGCAGCGCCGCAGGTCGTGTTCCACGCCGGCGGCGGTCTGGTAGCGCTCTTCGGCCGTCTTCGCGAGCAGCTTCATGGCGATGGACGAGACCGGCGCTGGGATGGACGCGAGGCCCTCGGCCGGCGCCACCGGCGTCCTGGCGATATGGCAATGGACCCATTCCATAGGGTCGGATGCGGTGAATGGCAGCGCACCGGTGAGCATCTGGTAGAAGGTGACGCCCAGCGAATAGAGGTCGCTGCGCGAGTCGATGGAGCGATTCATGCGCCCGGTCTGCTCGGGCGCCATGTAGGCCAGCGTACCGGCGATGAATTCCGGCGGCGTGGGCGCCTGGCGCTCGCTTGGCAGGCGGGATGCCAAGCCCAGCCCGGTGAGCCAAGCCGACCCGCTCGCGTGATTCACAAGGATGTGCGCCGGCTTAAGATCCTTGTGGACGAGCCCGCTCTGGTGCAGCTTGCCCAGCGCACCGGCGCTCGCGAGGGCTAGGCGCAGGAAGCTGGCGACACCCATGGGCTTTCCGAGCAAGGCCGCGAGCGGCTGCCCGCCCGGGTCCTCGAGCACGAGCATGGGCGGGTCGCGATCGAGGACCAACTCCAGCGGTCGTGCGGCCCACGCGCTGTCTAGATTGTCTTTTAGGCCGAATTCGTGGGCAAGACGGTCGATGCTGGCGCGCGCGGGACGCTCCGCGGTCAACCGCACCATGAGCACGTCGCGCAGCCTGCCCTCGAAGTCGGCGCGCCGTCCCCGGCACAGCGCGCGCTCCTCATCCTCCCAGAGCACCTGCGGGCGGTCGTCTTCTGCGCTAAGCATGGCCATGGTTTGCACTCCCGTTGCGGGTCGGCGCAGGGGACGGCTCAGCTCGTCCGCCTCCAGCGCGCCGAGCAGGGCGGTGTCGGAGAACAGCGTGAGGAGCCAGTCCGCCCGCCGTCCGCGAGGACGCGACTGCGCACGGCCTCGTCAACCTGCCACGAAATCGTCGTTGAACTTCAGGGCGAACGCGCCGTTGTCCGGTCCGACCGCAGCGCGCAGCGGCTTGGCTGCTTCGACAACGAGCTCATTCTCCTCAGTGGCAATGAGTGCCATCGTCTGGGCGATGAACGTGGCCAGGGGCATTGCACCTGGTTCGTTGTTGCTATTGAGCATGTCGGTCTGCACCCACGGCGGCGCAATTTCGCGCACTCTGACCGAGGTGTCTTGCAGACGCCAGCGCAGCGATTGACTATAGGAGTGCAATGCTGCCTTGGTGGCTGAGTAGACCGCCGAGACGGCGAGAGGCACGAACCCTAGAATGGATGTCACATTGAAGATCGTCGCGTCCGGTTGCTTCTTGAGATGCTCAATGAATGCAGACGTCACGCGCATCGGGCCTAGTAGATTGGTGGACACGGTCGACACCATCAACGCCTCGTCAATGGCCGTCGAGGCATCGTCAATCTGCATGACGCCAGCGTTGTTGATGATGACGTTGAGCCTTGGGTAGTCGCGCGTGATTTGCTTTGACACGGCGGCGATGCTGGCTGGGTCGCTAACGTCCATCTCGACTGACACCATCCCGGGATTGGCCGCCGTGGTGGCTTCCAGGTGGCCCTTGCGGCGGCCAGAGATGATGACCTGGTTGCCCGCCTTGTGCAGTGCCTCGGCTAGGCCGCGCCCGATGCCCGATCCTCCGCCAGTAATAAAGATGATGTTTCCGCGCATTTTCATGGTTGGTCCTTAGTGCCTTGGTCTGGCGCAGGGCAACCGCTCCCGCGCGATCGCTCCATAGGCTTTCTCATTGCGGCAGGTGCTCCAAGCTGAGTAAATATGGACGGTCGTAGTATTGCGGCATGATCGCTGGAAAACGTCTTCTACGGCGGGCGAGCCTGCGCCGAAAACGGACATACATCCGTCTTTTTGCGCCGAAACTACGGACGGCCACTTAGAATGACGACCAGATGGCAAGAGAGTCAAGCAAGGGAAAGCTCCTCGAAGCGGGGTTTCACCTCGTTCACGAGCGGGGCTACGGCGGAACGAGCGTGCGCGACGTCGTAAATGCTGCCGGGGCTGCGCAGGGCTCATTCACGAACCATTTCGCTTCGAAGGAGAAGTTTGGGCTCGATGTACTGGAGCTCTACTTCGACAAGATTCAGTCGGTGATCGACCAGACGCTTCGCAATGAAAAGCTCCCGCCACTGAAGCGGCTCAAGGCCTACTTCGATATCCACATCGCTGCGATCGCGGGCTACGACTCGAAGCGGGGTTGCATGTTCGGTAACACGAGCGCCGAGGCGACAGACGATAACGAAGCGCTCCGCCTGCGGGTCGTGGAGATGCTCGATGACGTGACGGCTTCCGTCGAGTACTGCCTCAAGGCGGCGCTCAAAGCTGGCGAACTCCCCAAGGGGACCAGGACCAAGGACCTCGCCGGCTACATCACGTCTTCATTCGAAGGGGCGATTCTCCTGTCCAAGGCTTACCGCAGCGTTGCCCCAATCGAGCGCTTCGAACGCATTCTGCTCGCGTCGATCGTCAAGGGCTAGCGCGCTATATCCGCTCAGCGACCGACGCGAGATATCAACACCCCCACTGGAAGTACGATGCCGTAGGCGCTGGTCACGAGGGCGAAGGCAATCGGAACGCCGAGGGTCCAAGTCAGGGCACCCCGCAGCACCGAGCGATCACCGCACTTCCGACAGCCGTTCCGATGACGAATCCGGTAGCGAGCGCCGCAAGGACTGCCACGTCCCTGCCGCCGGCTACCGGCGGACCCACGCGCCGGATCAATAGACCCTAGCCTTTGCGCCGCATCGGGATCTGCAAATTCGTCGGCCGATTCTGCTCGATGTCGAAGCCGCGCCCGTCGATGTTCCTCGCGCCCCAGAAGAGATAGTCCCCTTGCAGATAGATCAGGTCGAACTCCATGAAGTTGCGGCCCTCGGCGAGGCCGAAGGGCACGAACGTCTTACCGAAGATGCTCTGCTTCTGCCCGACCTGCCACGGTGCGAAACCGGCGGACGCCACCTTGTTGAGGATGTCGACAAAACCAGTGATCATCGGCGTGACCTCGTAGGCCTCGTCTGCCGTGAAGTCCGCCTTCTGCGCGCCGGCGGCGATCGGGTGGTCTCCTACCCACTTGATGTGTCCGCGCAGGTAGATGCGTGCGACCGCCACCTTGCCGTATGGGTCGGCCCAGTTGCTGATGGTGAGTTCGAACCGGTCGTCTCCCAGGTACTTGAAGTCTCGGCTGAGATAGAACGGCTTGAGCGTTCCGTCAGGGTTCTTCGTGGCGCTCGGCCGAATCTCCGGCGTCAAGCTCACCCACTCTCCTACGAGCGCGCGTTTCGTTGCTTCCAGGGTCATGACTGAGGTTTCCTTAGGTGGGCTCGCGACACCAGTCGTGCTGCAAGCCGTGATTGCGAGTGCGGTGATCGACACCAGGATCGGGACAGCCATCTTGCGCGCGAAGGGAAAAAGAGCGTTCACCGGACCGCCTCTGTCTCGAGAAGGAGACGGCCGCGGAGTACGCATTCGGATCAAGCCATTGAGCAAAGCTTCCTTCATTGATGGTCCCGTTTCTCACTTAGATCCTGAGGGGCGCGGCCGGTGCTATCGGAACGCTGGACCGCGTTGGAGTACTACGTTCGTCCATATTAACAGTGCAGGACAGCGCGCGCCGGCAGGTTGGCGCAAATTTATTCGACACAGCCGACTCACTCGTACGGCCCAACGCCAGGAAGTTGCCGAGTACGTTGGTGCCGAAGATGCGACCGGCTTGCTTGCCTCTTCTTCGCGTCCATCAACGCCTCCATCTAGGACGTGTTGCGACGATGGATTGAAGATTGGCGGGCGGCCTTCCATGGGCAGCATGGGCGACGCCTACGACAACGTGATGGCGAGAGCTTCTTCGCCAGCCTGGAGTGCGAGCTGATCGGCCGCAAGAGCTGGCAGACCCAGACCGACGCATTCAGGCTCGTATCGTTTCTCGTGACGCTAAGCTTCGATCCGGACGAGAACACCGGGGCCCGGCGACTTCCTATATCTGGGCGAAAGGATGCGAAACGTTCCGCACCGCTTGAGGCGTCTGCCCATAGCTCCGCACGAAGCTGCGGCGCATCCGTTGGCCGTCGCCGAAGCCCGTTTCCCTTGCGATTTCGTCAAGGTGCAGCCGCCCTTGCTCTAGCATGTACCGCGCGGCTTCGAGGCGGAGATTCTCAATGGCGCGCGCCGGCGACTGGCCGGTTTCGAGACGAAACACGCGCGTGAATTGGCGCGGGCTTAGCCTTGCCGCTTCCGCGAGTCGTTCGACCGTCAGCGCCTCACGAAGGTTCCCCCTTGCAAACGTGAGCGCGTCTTGAATGCGGTCGGACTTTGCGTCGAGTTCAAGCATCGCCGAGTGCTGTGACTGTCCGCCCGCCCGTCGGTGGTGAACGACCATCATCCTGGCGGTGGCGCGAGCGAGATTGGCGCCCACATCCCGTTCGACTAGGCCGAGAGCCAGGTCGACGACGGCAGTCATCCCCGCGGAGCTCCACACTGGGCCATCCGCAATGAAGATGCGATCCATTTCGACCCTAACCTTCGGGAACCGCGTCTGCAGTTCCTGCGCCCAAGCCCAATGCGTAGTTGCCCGCCTTCCATCAAGGATCCCGGCCTCAGCAAGCACAAATGCGGATAGGCACATTGACGCTATGCGTCGCGTTTTGCTCGAGGCTTCCTGGAGGAGCGTAACAAGCCCCCGGCTCGGCTGTGTGCAACACACACCGGATCCCACCAAGAGCGTGTCGAAAGGCCCGATGTCAAGCGGCTCGGTGTTCGTTGTGGAACCAAGGGAGTTCGCGACCGGTCCGCCAAGTTCGGAAAGAAGGCAGATCCTGTAAAGTTCTTCCCCCGCAACGAGATTCACCGTCTCGAACGTCGCAACCGCACTGTAGGTCAGCACGTTGAAGCCAGCGGGCAGAATTAAACCTACGCGAAGCATTGCGGTTCCCCTCGTTGATGGGGTGGTGGCTCTCCGTTCGCGGCCCAGGTGACGACTGTGAAGCCGCCAAACTCTAATCGCCGAAACAGCGACACGTGGCGAAGATGCTAACCGCACAGTTTCATGTGCGCAATGTCGGAAAAGCCTCGATTCCAGCCATCCAGTGGCCGCATCGGCCGCAAACCGGAGTAGTTTCGCTGATCCTCAAAAACGTCGCTTCCCTACTTGGACAGCAACCTTCGAGGCAGATCAGATCGGACACCAGCGCCAGATCGTCCTCGCTTCGCGACCTACGGACGTGCCTGTGCCCAACAATTTCCTTTTGGAAACTGGAGCGCTTCCTCTTCCTGTCAAAGAGCAGAGCTTGTAGCTGGCGGGGTCGGAATTTCGGTAAGCCGCTTGTCAATGAAAGTTCAAGGTCGAGCTGTCTATGTTGAGCAACCACCAGCGGCGCGCGCATGTCTCAAAGTGACTGATCTACGACCTTTGACCGAAATTGCATAAGTCTAGTATCGCTGGCGAACATCGATGGGCCCCTAGCCATGACAAAAGATCAAATACGACACACGCTTGCCGTCATATTCGACCAAGTCTTCAACGAGGGCCACGCCGATCTGCTTCCGGGTCTCGTGGCTGGGCCCTACATCCAGCACAACCCACTCTTTCCGGACGGGCTCGATGGCATCATGGCCTATATCAAACAGGCGGGGCGCATCCCATGCGAAGTCAAACGCATAGCGATAGATGAAAATCTCGCCTTTGTGCATGTGCGCTATTTGGATTGGGGTGGTCAGGAAACGGCTGGAGTCGACATCTTCCGCTTCGATGACGATGGCAAGATTGTCGAGCACTGGGATGTGCTGCAGCCAGTGCCAGCAGCCTCCAACAATTCGAACACCATGTTCTGACAAACGTCGGCCCATGATGCAGGGCCAAGTAACCACCACGCCATTGCGTGCGCGCGAATCGCGGTGTCGACCGGCGCGGCCGTTGAACCCTCCGGTCCGATTGCGCAAAGTCATGGAGCACACGTCGCTGGTGGTATGGCTGACCGCTTACGCCTGAATCGTTTCCGTCGGCGCGAAGAAGGACCTTTGAAACACTGCATATCCCTTTGTGTGAAGGGTCGCTGAGCGGCCCCGCGAGGCTGGGCTGCATGACATCGTCGCCATCCGCGGCGCAGTCCCCACTAGGATCACTGCCGGAAAATAGATGGACGCTCCAGCGCCATCTGCTGGGCCACCATGCCACCCGGCGAGAACCCAAGCGTTCCTATGAAGTGCTGGAGGCCTCCAGAAAGTGGGTTGGGGCGTTTCGCAATGCTCTCTGTCGGCATGTCTTGCTTCTCTCTGGCGACGCCAGTCCAGAACGCGGCCTCAACATACCGCCCAGACCTTGAGCTCTGCATTCCGCCGAACTTCGGTCACTGTCCACAGAACGTTTCGCCTTCAGATGGGCGCCACTCGGTGCGCATCTCGCGCGCTGAAGTTATCGGCAAGATATCGAGCGCCAACGAATAGCGTGAGGCCAGAAAAGCCACCAAATCAGCCATCAGCTAGGGAGGGGGTTGCGAATCAATAGAACCGGCGCGCGTGTCCCAAAGTGACTCATATACGACCTTTGGACGGGAACGGCGGAACACTAAGATGATCGCACAAGCTAAGTGCGTGGCCCGTTCATTAAGGCGCGTCACATAGCGTGAGCCTTTCGACCGCACGCCGGCAGGTTTCCGCTGCATTGCTTGGAGCCGAACGAATTCCACTGGAGGCGACTATGGCGGCCACGCAATCCACCTATCGGGCGGTGCAGGCAGTGAGCCCAGGCAAGCTGGAGCTCGTCAACCTGCCGGTCGTCGATCCGCCCGCAGGCCATGTCCGCGTCCGCGTTGAAGCCTGTGGCGTCTGCCATTCTGATTCGGCGACGGTTGAGGGTATTTTGCCGATCCAGTGGCCTAGGGTGCCCGGCCACGAAGCGGTCGGACGCATCGATGTCGTCGGCCAAGGGGTCGAAGGCTGGGCCGTCGGCCAACGGGTCGGCATCGGCTTCCTCGGCGGTGCCTGCGGCTACTGTGAATACTGCCGCGATGGCGACCTTGTGAACTGCGTGAACCAAGGCTACACCGGCGTGCAGCACGACGGCGGCTACGCCGAGATGATGATCGCCAAGGCTAGCGGGCTGATCGCCGTGCCAGAGGATCTCTCGGCTGTTGCCGCTGCGCCGCTGTTGTGCGCCGGACTCACCACGTTCAGCGCGCTGCGCAACTCCCCGGCGCGCGCTGGCGATCTCGTCGGGGTGTTCGGCGTCGGCGGACTGGGTCACCTCGGCGTGCAGTACGCGCGCCGCATGGGCTTTGAGGTCGTTGCGATCGACCGGGGCGACGACCGCGCCCAGCTTTCGAAGAAGCTTGGCGCGCATCACTATATCGACAGCTTAACCACCGACATCGCCAAAGCGCTTCAGGAGCGTGGCGGGGCGCAGGTAGTGCTGGCCACCGCCTCGGGCGGCAAGGCGGTCGCCGCCGCTCTCGGGGGCCTGCGGCGCGGTGGCGTGGTGATCTCGCTCGGCGCAACCGATGAGCCCATCGAGCTGTCAGCGTTCGAGATGCTATTCAAGCAACTTGGTGTGGACGGCGCCCTGACGGGTACGCCGAAGGCCGGTGACGCGACTCTCAGGTTCAGCGCCTTGAGCGATGTCGCCGCCATGATCGAGACAATGCCGCTCGAGCGGGCCGCGGAGGCCTACGCCAAGATGATGTCCGGTAAGGCGCGCTTCCGGATGGTTCTCACCGTGGCGTAGGCCGCGCCGCCCCCCCCAATGGAGGCCTTATGAGAAACAACCCAGATCTGAACGCGATCACCAAAAGGTTTTTCGCCGCCTACGACGCCCATGATGTCGAGGGCATGCTGGCGCTTTGCGCTGACGGCGCACAGGGACGGTACCTTCCTTACGGCAAGAACAGCGCCATGCCGATCCGGGGCGGCCTTGAAAAAATCTGGCGCGGCTTCCCGCAGGCGGTGCCGGACTTCGGGGTTGAAATCGTCGAACTGATCGAAGGCCAAGACAACGCCGTCACGGTGCAGGCCCTGCTTGGCGGGACGATGCCGGCCGACGTCCCCGGCGTCGTGAAGAAAGGCGAGGTCGATCGCATCGCCCATGCATACATCATCCGCTACAACGCGGACGGCAAAATAACGCGCCTGGACTGTTACTGGGACAACACCGCCATCAACGCGATCAAAGCGAGCGCTTTGTAAGCGTATTTTGGGGAGAGCTCCAATGAACAAGTTCCAGGATGTCTTTGACGCGCAGAAGGCGCTGTTCGCCTCGGGCGCCACCCGCACCTACGAGTGGCGGGTCGACCAGCTCGATCGTATGGCCCGCATGATCCGTGACAACGAGGCGCGCTTCCAGGAGGCGATGGCCAAGGACTTCAAGACCGCCTCCCAAGAATACATCTTCGAGACCCAAGCCTCGGCGGGCGAGTCCGAGGTGCAGAAGATGCAACTCAAGGGATGGATGACGCCGGAGGAAGCGCCGGTGCCGAAGTTCCTAGCCAAGACCGGCCACAAGGGGATGGTCTATCGCGAGCCCTACGGCGTCGCGCTGATCATTGGTCCGTTCAATGGACCCCTGCTGCTCCTGATCCGTCCTGCGCTGGCGGCGCTGGCGGCGGGGAACACTTGCATCCTCACATTGAGTGAAGCGCTCGCGGCAACGACCGAAGTGCTGCTCGATCTTGTCCCTAGGTACTTTGATCCGAGCGCCGTGACCGCGGTGGCTGGCGGTAAGGAGCAGAACACCGAACTCCTGAAGCTGCCGAACGACTTCATCTTCTTCACCGGCAGCACTTTCGTCGGCAAGATCGTAGCCCGCGCGGCCGCCGAAACCCTGACGCCGGTGCTGCTAGAGCTCGGCGGCATGAATCCGGCCGTGGTTGACGAAACCGCCAACGTGCCCGATGCGGCCAAGAAGATCGTCTGGGGCGCAATGGCTTGGGGCGGCCAATGGTGTACCTCGCCCGGTTACGCCTATGTCCACGCGTCGGTGGCCGAGCAGTTCGTGGCTGAAGCCAAGAAATCGCTTACCGAGCTCTTCGGCGACGATCCGAAATCCAACCCCGACTATTCGCGCATCATCAATGAGCGGGCCGTCGATCGTCTGGCCGGCCTCATCGATCCCAGCAAGGTGTTCGCCGGCGGCATGTCCGACCGTGACGCGCACTACCTCGATCCGACACTGCTCTATCCCATCACCTGGGACGACAAGATCATGGAGGATGAGATCTTCGGGCCGATCCTGCCGATCCTGACCTATAAGTCCTTCGACGAGGCGATGGCGCGTATGGCGAAGCCAGGCCGCCCGCTGGCGGGGTTCATCTTCAGCAAGGACCAGAAGACGATCGACCGCTTCATCGGCCAGCTCTCGTTCGGCGGCGGCGGTGTGAATCTCGTCAATGTGCACCTGTTCGTGGAGACCATGCCTTTCGGTGGGACCGGGACCGCGGGTATGGGCCACTATTATGGAAAGTACGGCTTTGACGCGCTCTCCCACGCCAAGTCGATCCTGATCTCTCCGCCCGACGTCGCGATCGATCACCTCTACTCGCCCTTTACCGAGGCGAAGAATCGAGAGCTCGCGGGGTGGTTCGACTATTGAGGCGACCATGGGAGCAACCCCGCCCAATGCAGCGACTGACTACGATGTGGTGGTGATCGGCAGCGGCGTGGGCGGCTACACCGCTGCCAACCGTGCCGGACAACTTGGTCTGAAGACGGCGTGCGTCGAGGGCGCAGCCGTGCTGGGCGGCACCTGCTTGAACGTCGGTTGCATTCCCTCGAAAGCCTTGTTACACGCCTCGGAGCTGTTCGACCTGGCCAGAATAAAGTTCGCGGGCTTCGGCATAAAGGTGAGTCCTGAACTCGATCTACCGACCATGATGGTCCAGAAACAGGCCAGCGTGGACGCACTCGGCCACGGCATTGAGTTCCTCTTCCGTAAGAACAAGGTCGATCGGATCGATGGCTGGGCCCGGCTTGTCGGACCGGGCAATGTTCAGGTGCGCAAACCTGACGGCTCGGATATCCAGCTGACGACGCGGCACGTGGTGATCGCCACCGGGTCCATTCCAACCCCGCTGGCGGGTGTGAGCGTCGATCAAGTGCGGATTGTCGATTCGACCGGTGCGCTCACTTTGCGCGAGGTCCCTAAGAAGCTGCTGGTGATCGGCGCGGGCAGCATTGGCCTCGAGCTCGGGTCCGTCTGGCGCCGCCTGGGCGCTGAGGTCGAGGTCGTCGAATTCCTCGATCACATCATTCCCGGCGCCGACTCGGCGATCGCTTCAGCGTGTCAGAAAATGCTCGAGAAACAGGGCTTCGCCTTCCGGCTGTCCACCAAAGTGCTCAGGGCGACCGCGCATGACGCCACCGTATCAGTCGATTTGGAGAGCCTCAAGGACGGCACCAAGGAAACGGTCAACGCGGATGTAGTGCTTGTTTCAGTCGGCCGACGGCCATTCGTCGGCGGCCTTGGCCTGGAGACAGTGAATCTGGCGCTCGACGACCGTGGTTTCATTCCGACCCAGAACTTCGCGACGTCTGCGCCGGGGGTCTGGGCAATTGGCGACGTCACCGCTGGTCCCATGCTGGCCCACAAGGCCGAAGACGAAGGAGTCGCGTGCGTCGAAGTGCTGTCTGGCCTGCCCGGCAACGTGGACTACAGCGTCATCCCTAGCGTAATCTACACGAGTCCTGAAGTCGCCTGGGTCGGGCTGACCGAGGACCAAGTGAAATCGGGCGGCCAGCCGTACAAACTCGGGCGCTTCCCCTTTTCTGCCAATAGCCGCGCCAAGCTACAGCACGAGGGCGAGGGCTTCGTGAAGGTCATTTCCAGCACCGACGATTACCGCATTCTCGGCGTGCACATGATCGGTCCGCAGGTAAGCGAGTTCATTGCCGAGGCGTGCCTTGCGATGGAATTTCGTGCCGACAGCGAGGATGTCGCCCTAACCTGCCATCCGCATCCCACACGGTCGGAGGCGCTCCGGCAGGCTGCGATGGGCGTCTATGGGTGGATGACGCAGGCCTAGCCAAAGAGGACACCTAGTGCCCACAGCAATGCCTGAAGTTGTCGCGGTCCCTTGCCCGTGATTCAAAACCTAGACGAAAAGGCTAGCTACCAAACGGAGAGAAACATGGACGCCCAGAGTAACGACGAGCACGCTGACAAGTGCCCCTTCGCCGGGCACGCCCGCACACACATGAACCGAGACTGGTGGCCTAACCAGCTGAACCTTCAGGTGCTGCATCAGCATTCCAGCCTGTCCAATCCCATGGACGAGGCGTTCGACTACGCCAAGGAATTCGGCACCCTCGACCTCGACTCTGTGATCAAGGACCTCAACGCCCTGATGACGGATTCTCAGGATTGGTGGCCGGCCGATTTCGGCCATTACGGCGGTCTCTTCATCCGCCTTGCTTGGCACAGTGCCGGCACCTATCGCATCACCGACGGCCGCGGCGGCGCTGGCGGTGGCCAGCAGCGCTTCGCGCCGCTCAACAGCTGGCCGGACAATGCCAACCTCGACAAGGCGCGGCGGCTGCTTTGGCCGATCAAGCAGAAATACGGCCGGAAGCTCTCCTGGGCCGACCTCTATGTCCTGGCCGGCAACGTGGCGCTCGAATCAATGGGCTTTACAACGTTCGGCTTCGCCGGCGGCCGCGTCGACACCTGGGAGCCCGAGGAGCTCTATTGGGGCCCCGAGGGCACGTGGCTCGGCGACGAGCGCTACAGCGGCGAGCGCGAGCTGCGCAACCCGCTGGGTGCCGTGCAGATGGGCCTGATCTACGTCAATCCCGAAGGCCCGAACGGCAATCCCGATCCGGTCGCCGCTGCCCGCGACATCCGCGAAACCTTCGCGCGCATGGCGATGAACGACGAGGAGACGGTGGCGCTGATTGCGGGCGGCCACAGCTTCGGCAAGACGCATGGCGCGGGCGATCCCTCATTGGTCGATGCGGAGCCGGAGGGTGCCGTGATCGAGGATCAGGGGCTCGGCTGGCGCAACCGGTTCGGCACGGGTGTCGGCTCCGACGCCATCACCGGCGGCCCCGAGGTCATTTGGACCCAGACGCCGACGCGGTGGAGCAACGCCTTCTTCGACAATCTCTTCAAATTCGAATGGAAGCTGACGAAGAGCCCGGCCGGCGCCCAGCAGTGGGTGGCGAAGTGGGCCGAGCCGTCGATTCCCGACCCGTTCGACCCGTTGAAAAAGCGTCTACCGACGATGCTCACTACCGACCTGTCGCTCCGCTTCGACCCGGCCTATGAAAAGATCTCGCGGCGGTTCCACGAGAACCCGGACCAGTTCGCCGACGCCTTCGCCCGCGCCTGGTACAAGCTCACCCACCGCGACATGGGCCCGATCCAGCGCTACCTGGGTTTCCGCTCGTGCCGAAGGAGATCCTCACCTGGCAGGATCCGATCCCGGTCGTTCACCATCCCCTGGTTGGCGATGACGACGTGGCGGCGCTGAAGGCGAAGGTACTGGCCTCCGGCCTCACGGTGTCCGAGCTGGTCTCGACCGCCTGGGCGTCGGCCTCGACCTTTCGCGGTTCCGACAAGCGCGGCGGCGCCAATGGCGCGCGCATTCGCTTCGCGCCGCAGCAGGACTGGGAGGTCAACAATCCGCCGCAGCTGGCCAAGGTGCTGCTGACACTCGAGGGCATACAAAGCGCGTTCAACGACTCGGCGTCGGGCGGCAAGAAGGTCTCGCTGGCCGATCTGATCGTGCTGGCCGGGGGCGCGGCGGTCGAGAAGGCCGCCAAGGATGGGGGGATCGAGGTGAAGGTACCGTTCACGCCCGGCCGCATGGATGCCTCTCTGGACCAGACCGATGTCCACGCCTTTGCCGCGCTCGAGCCCAGGGCGGACGGCTTTCGCAACTACCTCCGCGGTCCACAGCTGATGGCCCCCGAGGAAGCGCTTGTCGACCGGGCGCAGCTGCTGAAGCTGACGGCGCCGGAGATGACGGTCCTCATTGGCGGTCTTCGCGTGCTTGATGCCAACGCCGGCGGTTCGAAGCTTGGCGTCTTCACCCATCAGCCGGGCAAGCTCACAAACGACTTCTTCGTCAATCTGCTCGACATGCGCACGGAGTGGCATCCCCCCGCTTCCGACGGCCTCTACGAGGGGCAGGACCGGAAGACCAAGGCGGCACGCTGGACCGGCACGCGCGTCGACCTGATTTTCGGCTCGCACTCGCAACTGCGCGCGCTGGCCGAAGTCTACGCCTGCGCAGATTCGAAGCAAAAGTTTGTGAACGACTTCGTCGCGGCGTGGACCAAGGTCATGAACGCCGACCGTTTCGATAACACCTGAATGTACCTCCTAGCGACAACTGGCCGGCTGCGCTGTAGACGATCCATGCTGGCGATTGAGTACTTCTAAAAGGGAATCTCGCCATGACCTTGGCACGTCTGAAATCGGTGGCCGGCATTCCAATACCGGATACGACGCTGTGCAATGCCGCGATCGACTTACTGGAATTGAGCTCACCTGAGTTTCTCTGCACTCACTGTCTTCGAACCTATGTATTCGGTAGTCTCGCTGTCAGAGGCCTCGGCCGCATCGTCGTTGACGAGGAAGCCGCGTTTTGCGGCGCCGTTTTGCACGACCTCGGGCTGGTTTCTCCCTATCGCCGCGACAATCGGTTTGAGGTGGATGGCGCAGATGCTGCGCGGGAGTTCTGCGTGAAGCACAAGGTATCGCCGGTGCGTACCGAACTCGTCTGGAACGCAATTGCGTTGCACACGTCCCCCGGAATCCCGACCCGGCTGGCAGATGAGATCGCACTAGTCCACCTCGGGGCCGGACTCGATTTCCTGGGCTTAGGCCTTGATCAAGTGCCACCACAATTGCTCGAGGAATTGCTCGAGAAATATCCGCGGATGAACTTCAAATCCGAATTCCGAAACTTGTTGGTCGAGCACTGCCGGAACAATCCCGCCGCTCAGATATTGACTTGGACCGACGACATCGCCCGCAACGCGGGCTGCACATTGCACGGCAAGCCAATCCCGACGGCATCGCAAATCATGTCGGCCGCACCGTTTGACCAGTGACCGAAAACCAGAAGGGATTTGGCGCATGGAACACACACACGTTACGGCTCCGACCCGGTTCGTAGAGGCGAGCGGAATTCGTTTTGCTTATCGCCGGTTCGGACGGGAGATCGGACTTCCTCTGGTCTTTATGCCGCACTTTCGTACCGGCATGGATCATTGGGACCCAGCGGTGACTGATGGATTTGCCGTGAACCGGCCGGCCATACTGTTCGACAACGCCGGTGTTGCGGGTTCGAGCGGCGAAACCCCGGATACGATCGAGGCAATGGCCGACCATGCCGCCGCCTTTATCGCCGGACTCGGACTTTCGCTGGTCGACGTTCTTGGTTTTTCCATCGGCGGTTACATCGCGCAGGCGCTGGCGCTACGCCATTCTTCTCTTGTCAAACACCTCGTGCTCGCCGGGACCGGCCCCCGCGGTGGGGCGCCGGCTCGAGACCCGAAAGTCGGCGAATACGGGGCGTCGACCGACCCAAGTACCGGCGAAAGCAGCCTCGAGGCGTTCTTGTATCTATTTTTCGCTCCAACGGAAGCGAGTCAGGCGGCGGGCAAGGCCTTTTGGGATCGGCGTCATCAGCGGAAGGATGACGTTGATCCACCGAGTTCGCCACAGACGATGAAAGCTCAGAGGGCGGCCATCAACGCGTGGCGGGACGTACGAGGAGAACGGTATTCGGAACTCAAAGATATCACCCAGCCTACCCTCGTTGTGAACGGAAATCACGACATCATGATCCCCACCATCAACGCCTACACGCTTTCGCAAGGCATTCAAAAAGCACAGTTGATCATCTATCCGGATTCCGGTCACGCGTCGCTTTTTCAGTATCCAGAACTATTTGTTGCGCATAGCGAAATTTTTCTGAATGGCTCGCGCTAGCGAGAGTCCAGAGTTCTTGTATCGGAGCACGAACCATCTCCGACGAATTCCGTTCGGCACTTTCCAACAACATTTTGCAATGAGGCGATCATGACTGCGCGAAACGTACTCGATGAGAACAAAAGGCTCGTGGTCGAATTCTACGAACTCGCAATCAACCAACAACGGCCGGCCGAGGCTGCTCGTAAATACATCCAGCTCCCCTATCGCCAACACAGTCCGGAGGTGGCTGACGGTCCAGACGGTTTCGTTCATTTCATCAGCGAAATGCAAAAGACGCATCCCAAGCTGAAAGTCGCAATTTCCAAAGCGCTGGCCGACGACGACCTAGTCGCGTTGCACGTTCATTTGACGCGAGAGGCAAACGACCCAGGACTCGCGATCGCCGAACTGTTCCGCTTGAAGAACGGAAAAATCATTGAGCATTGGGACGTGGTTCAGCCCGTGCCCCAGAAGACCGCTAGCGGCAATTCGATGTTCTGATCAAGCGTGACTTCATCGCACAGTTTCATGAAACACCCCTCCGACAGGATATCTAGTGCGACCTAGATTTGGCACCCTAGAATGGGGCGAGGGAAACAACGGCGTACTCACGCGGTCGGAACGATTTCGTTTTCTGCGCAACATGGCGTTCCTTGCAGCACGAGAAGCGACTGACGTTATCCGAACCAAACTCGGCCTGTTGAAACCGGTAAATCTTGAGCTTTCTCACTTGACCCCGCCGGGCACACGCATGGTCAAAGATGCGGAAGAGTATGCCGGCGCCACTCATACGCAAGACTTGTTGGCGCACGCCTACCGCACGTACTACTTCGGCGCGATGCTTGCTGCGTACTATGAGCTCAAATACGACAGGGAATCGCATTTTGCGGCCGCGCTTTTACACGATATTGGTCTCACCGAGTCCCGGATTGCGCCGCTGAAACAATGTTGCTTCGCGGTGAGCGGTGGCCGTCAGGCGCGCGACTTTCTGCTCGACAAGCATCATCCGCCCGCGCAGGCCCAAGTCGTCGGGGACGCCATTTCGGCGCATCTCAATTTGCATGTGTCCGCTCGAGAGTACGGGGAGATCGCGTCCCTGGTAGCGAAGGGGGCCGTCTGCGACCTGTTTGGGTTTGAGAAACGCAAACTGCCCGAAAGCTTCAAAAGCGAACTACTGCGCGCTTATCCAGCGGGTGACATACGAGCAGCTTTGCAATCCGACAAGGAACTCAAGCCCGGCTCCCGCCTTGATATCGGCAGGAAACTTTTCGGGGGGTTGCCCGAGCGGATCTGGATTCACGACATCGAATAGGCTGCCAGCCAATGCCCCACGTCACCGCTGAAGCCCCCTGGTCGCCGCCCTGCTCGGCGCGACCCTGCACAGCGTGGCGCTGCGGTCCCGTGCGGGGTGGTTTCGGAAGCGGTTACGCAGGTTGGCCGTAGGAGCTATCCGTCAAAGTTATTGGCGAGACTTGATTGGGCGAGCTTTGACCTTCGCATCGATGGTTCAGACTTCAGGACTTGTTCACGCGCGCAGCGCGCCGAAGAGACTGCGGTGGCAGCCCGAAGATGCGGATGAACGCCCGGCGCATTCGCTCTATGTCACGAAATCCGACATTGCGCGCGACGACTTCCATTGATTCGAATCCATCCTGAATTTGCGGAAGGGCTGCCTCCGCACGCAGGCGCTCGATGGCGTGAGCTGGCGTGTCGCCGGTTTCCGTCAGGAAGATGCGCGCGAACTGCCGGGGACTAATCCCGGCGATCTCTGCGAGGCGTTCAACAGAGAGTGCCTCTGACAGGTGTTCTTGGGCAAAACTCAACACGTGCCGAATCCGCTCTGATGTCGGTTCTAGTTCCAAAATGGTTGAGAACTGTGACTGCCCGCCACGCCGACGATAGTAGACAACCATGTCCCGCGCCGTCCCCTTGGACATCTCCGCACCGAAATCATCTTCAATCAGCGCGAGTGCTAGATCTATTCCCGAAGTGATGCCGGCGGACGTCCATACTTCGCCGTCCCTGACAAAGATGTTGTCGTCGTTTACTTGCACTTTCGGAAAGCTCGTCCGAAGCCTTCCCGCGAAGCGCCAATGTGTCGTCGCTTGACGTCCATCAAGGACTCCCGCCGCGGCTAGAAGGAAGCTCCCCGTGCAGACGGAGGCGACCCGCCGGACTTTTGGGGCGAAAGACCGTATCAGCTTGACTGTTTCTGGATTGCCGCGCAGTGACTCCTCGTGAGGGGAGCCGACGACCACCAAGGTATCAGGAGGCCGCGACCGTACGGCCCTCTTCGTCATCACCGCAAAGCCCGAACTACAATTCACCAAGTCCCCGCCCGCGGAAACGACGCTGCATTCGTACCTCGCGCCATGCGCGAAAGTCGCGAGGTTGAAGGCGCAAAGCGGACCGCTCAGGTCGAGCAACTCAAAGCCTGGGAAAACGACTAGCCAGACAGATCGTTGAAGGCTAGGACCCACGCGAGCGTCACCTTGTTGATTGAGCCGGCGCAACGACGGTCCGTCGCGGGGTTGCACGTTTGGCAGGATTCGAGGTTTATAGCTCATTTGACCAATCGATTCCAGCCGACATTCGTGACAAGCTTCTGCTGCCCAGGCTGGTGGCATCTGCATCTGCTCCGCCGCCCAAAATCGTCGTGAATCCGAGCCTGAACCCGGGCGCCGAACGCAGGATCGAGCGCCCGTAGGCGCTCTGGCTTCAAGGCTCCAACTTGGTTTTGCTCGTCGGTTCGCTTTCCTGTGCGGTGGGCGAGATCCCACGCTCAAAGCGGGCCTGGCGACGGGCGTGAAACCCCTCGGGGGTCTGAGGCATCACGAACAAGCGGCCGATTTCGGGACGACGCGCCAAGACCGCCGAATTGATTTCGTCGATCAGCCTTTCGATTTGCTGGGTTTGCAACGAATCGTCGAACGCGATACTGGCGATCGCGATCACCTGGTCCGGCGCAAGTTGCGCCGTGATCATTCCGTTTGCGCCCTCGACACCGTTGACGGCTGCGATGATCTCCAAAACCTCCTCGACGAGTTCCGGGCTCGCCCGTTCGCCTATCAGCAGGTCTTTCGTCTTGCCGGCGGCTACGACGGCGATCGCCGCGAGTAGCACGCCAATTAACAGCGACGCTGCGCCATCGATTCGAGGGTCGCTGTATCGGGTGGCGAGTGCCGTGCCTGCTGCTGCGATGACAATTCCTAGGAGAGCCGCAGAATCCTCAAAGAACACCATGAACTTCGGCGGGTCCTTGCTCCGTCTTAGGGTCGTCCACAACGATCCATTTCCCGACGCACGGCGGAAGGAACGCAGGGTGATGTACCAGCTCGTTCCCTCGAACAGCGCGGCCAAGCCAAGCACGATATAGATGACGTCCGGACGCTGTATTGGCTCCTGCCGCTGTATCTGATCGATGCCCTTCCAACTAGCGACGCCGGCGCCTAGCAGGAAGACAAGGAGAGCGACGATGAAGCTCCAGAAGTAGACCTCCCGGCCGTAGCCGAAGGGGAAATGGGGATCCGGCAGGCGCTCAGCGCGGCGACGACCATACAACAAGATGATCTCGTTGCCGCTATCTACGAAGCTGTGCACCGCTTCCGACAGCAGGGCTGCCGAGCCCGTCATGCCGGCCGCCACCAGCTTTGTGACGGCCACCAGGATATTTCCTGCCAGCGCGGCCCAGACCACCAAGGCCGAAGACGCGCGATTCCCAGAGGGCCGACTGGCCGACGGAGAAATACACCGCAGCAGTCGTCGAAACAGTTGAATCAACGGGTTCCCCGTCTTGATCGGCTAGAACAAGCTCTCGCTAGCGTACGCGAGCGGAGAAGTAGCTGCACCAGTGTGCTTTCGTGCTTCCAACACGCTCGTACAGATTACGGGAATTCTTACGGCAAGCCGGCGCGCCTGCGCGTTGCCGCTACCCCTTCAGGCCCACTTGGTGGTGTCAACGACGAGTTTGCCGCGCGTACGCTTGGTGGCCAGTGCCTGATACGCGGCTGCGAGCTGATCGAGGCCGAAGACCTGAGTGACCAGCGGCTTGATCGCGCCCGCGTCGACAAGAGCAGCAATCTCAGCCAACTGGGCTCCATCAGGTCGAGTCAGTGGCCCGTGAAACTCGGCGCCTCGGGATGCGGCAAGCTCTTCGTAGCGCGCAATTCCCGCGGCTGCGGCCTTGGCGATCGCTTCGGGAAGCCCGATTGAGACAAAGGCCCTGCTGTCGGCAACCATCACCAAGCCGACATAACGCCCTCCGGGCGCGAGCGAGAGGATCGAGCGCTCGATCAAGTCCCCGCCGACGCCGTCGTACACGACATCGTACGGCCCGAAGTCTTCGAAGCGCTGCTGGCTGTAGTCCACCGCCACGTCCGCCCCAAGATCGCGCAAAAGCTGCTGATTCGCGCTGCCGGCAGTTGCCGTCACATGTGCGCCCGCGCGCTTGGCCAGTTGGATCGCAACGCTACCCGCGCCGCCGGCTCCCGCTTGAATGAGTACGCGATCGCCCTTGTTCAACAGGGCGCGCTCGAAGAACGCCTGCCATGCAGTCAGCGCAACGGTTGGCAAGCTCGCTGCCTCGATATGGCTCACACGCGAGGGCTTTTTGGCGAGCAGGTCGGTGGGCACGATCGCGCGTTCGGCGTAGGCGCCCGGGGAGCGGTTGGGCATGCGCGCATAGACCTCATCGCCGACCTTGAACGGTGACTGCCCGGACACCTCGCGCACGACGCCCGAGATGTCGAAGCCCGGCACCTGAGGAAACGTGTACGGAAGCACCCGCTGGAAGCCGCCGGACCGCATGGCCAACTCGACGGGGTTGACGCCTGCAGCACGAACGTCGATCAACGCCTGGCCGTCCTTGATGATTGGATCGGGCATGTCGCCGAACGACATCACATCATCACCACCATAACCCGTTAGAAAGCTCGCACGCATTGGTCTGATCTCCGATTGGTAGGGGACGCAGTGTGCATGTTAGTCTGATTATTGAACTGTTGCAGCCAAAAAACCCCCGAGTGTCATCGGCTATTCAGTACCCCAACAGCCACGAGCCTGCTTGCGCGCTTCGCATCCGCCGGCCGGTGGTGCGCCGCAGGCCCCCTTCGTCTGCGGCCAAGATGGCGAGGGGCGTTCAACGGGGTGCGTTAGGGCCATCATGCGTCGCACCCCCGGCGAAAGGCAGAACTACGGCTTGCGATTTGCCTTCAGCCGCAGGTCCCGCCGGGACATGCTTCGCCCCTGTGAGGACTTCACCTCCAACGCTGCGACCTGCGAGCCATCCACCGTGTCGATCATCCTGGCCGGCGGCAGATCGGGCGCGAACAGCCAGCGATCGCCCCATTGGCGCAGAGCCACGAGGGTGACGAAGAGGTCCTCGCCCTTCGGCGTCAGGACGTACTCATGCCGTCTGGCGTTGTCCGCGACAGGCTGCCGAGCCAGGACACCTCCAGCGACGAGTTTTTTCAACCGTTCGGTGAGCAGGTGACGGGAAATCTGCAGTTCGTGCTGGAAGTCGTCGAATCGCGTGACACCTCTGAACGCCTCCCGCAGAATCAGCAGGCTTCCCCACTCGCCGATCATGTCGACGGCTCGTGCAATAGGACAGTCGGCGTCCGCCCAACTTTTGCGCTGCATGGCGTTAAGAACGGCCGCGACGCGTTACGCCAGCCACGCGAGCGACTACAGCGGGTTCGCGCCCAAGCCGGCGAGTTCGAAACACGTTGCTGCAGAGCATATTCCTCCTCACATTTAGCCCATTGAAGTCCAGCGCGAAGATCTGCCTCTGTTGCTTCCAGCGATTGACCGTATCGGAAGGATTTTCATGTCCCAGCCCCGCAAGATCAGCAATCTGAGCGGCGGTACACCAGTCGCTGCCGTGAAGACCTTCTTGCGCGCTTCAACCGCCATCTTGGTGCGCACAAATGTCAACCGGACGCGGCGCGGCATCGCCGATGAAGAACTGCAGCCACTCTTCGCGTCGCACCTTCTGTCGAGACTCTCGCAAGGCAATTGCCGCTGGGAGTAGCTGCTCCACATCCCGCTCGATGTCGCTCGGATCGCAGTGCGGCACGAACTCGCGCACAATGAGTTCGGCAATCGTGACACGCAGTTGGGATGCGCGCACGGCGAGCCCTTATTGCGTCGGAGCACTCCCCCGACGTTCGGGTTGGTGAGCAGTCCGGTATCGGAACTCGCGAACGAGAAGGCACCTGGCCACCTGCAAGCCACCTGGCGGCGGCGACCTACAGGTCGAGATCCCAGTCCGAAGCCGCGGTGCTCACCCAGTTCGATCACCACGGGAATCTGGCGCTCGTGCGCGGTAGCCAGATTCCAGTTCTCAAGCGTTTCAAGCCGAGGCCGCCTTGGCGTCGAGTTCGCGCGCCCGGCGCTGCTCGTAGCTTTGCAGATGCATCCACGCAGGCCGCAGCGCGCCAGGATCGATCCCCAGGGCCTGCACCCGGCGCAGCATGTCGGCGACGATGTGTTCGCCTTCCGTGCGCGACCCCGCCTCGATGTCGCGCAGCATCGAGGCGGTTAGCGTCGAGGCTCGCTGCTGCAGCATGTGACCGTAGGCCGTTCTCACCTCTTCGCGCGGCGGGTGGCCGGCCGCTTCGGCAGCGCGCGCACAGGCATCGAAGGTCTGCTGAAGGTATGCCGCGCCCTCGTCGGACGCCAGGATGTCGCCGACGGCCGCGCGCATGAGGCAGGTACTGGCGGCCAGCGTCGTCAGGCTGACGAACTTCTCCCAGAGCTCGAGCCACGTGTCCGCCGCCAAGGCAGCGTCCACCGGGGTTGTGCGGAACAGCGCAAGCAGTTGCTTCAGCTTGCCTTCGGCGGGCCGGCCGCTTTCGGGCAGCAGGCCGAATACGATGCGGTGCAGGGGCAGCAGGTGCACGATCTCGCCGGTAGGAGTCATGGTGACCGGGATGGCGCAACTGCCGCCAAGCACGCGCTCGACACCGAAGGTTTTCTGCAGCTTTTCGATGTGCGCGATGCCATTGAGCAGCGGCAGGACATGGGTGTCCGGGCCAACCGCCGGCCGGATGGATTCAATGGCCGAATCCAGGTCGTACGCCTTGCAGGCAAGCAGCACGAGGTCGAAAGACTCTCCCAGCTGCGATGCGAGCAGCAGCCGGATCTCCTGTTTGAAGTCGCCGTGGGGACTGCGCACGACCAAGCCGTTCTGCCGCAACCGCGCCGCGCGGTTCTCGCGTACTAGAAAGGCGATGTCGGCGCCCGCCTGCGCGAGGCGGCCCCCGAAGTAGCCGCCGATGGCACCGGCACCCAGGACTAGGATTTTCATGATGGCTCGATCTGCGATCAGAGGAATAGTAAGGCCGACGCAGCGCCTGTGGTGGCGAAGGCGCGGCGCGTACGTTTTCGAGCGCGCGCCGGGATCACCCTGCCCGCGCAGCACGAGTCAAGCGACCGAGGTCGGCTTGAGGCTCGTGCGCTCTGACAGCTCGATAAAGTTTCCGTCCTGATCGCGGATGAACGATACCACGGCCACGCCGCCATAGTCGCGCGGAGGTGCCGCCTCTATAGCTCCCCGCGAAAGGGCGAGCTGATGCTCTTCGCGGCAGTCCTCGATCTGGAT
>JAQGMU010000380.1 GCA_028292195.1 Ramlibacter sp.
GCTGCAGCGCCGGGCGCATCCCGTCCGGCAGGGTCCGAGCAGCGGCGCGCTCGCCCCGCAGCCCCCGGCGCATCGGCTGCTGCAGATGCAGCCAGCGAGCCGCAGCGCGGCGGTGAACGCGGGCGCGGACGCGACGCGGACGGCCAGCGCCGACCGTAATGCGTCGGAAAAAAGGCATCGCCTGCGTCGGCGACACGGTCGTCCTGCCGCCTCCTCGCCTGATCACTCCTCCGAGATGCTCAGGCTGTCCAGCACCTGCCTGCACACCGGCTCGATCTCGGCGAGGGCTTTCTTCGTTTCACCGGTGGCCCCGCAGCTGACCAACACTCTGCTGTCCTTCAGGCAGGCGATGACGCTTCGCACGAGCAGGAATTCAGGCGCGAGGTTGCGCTCGTAGCGGATCTCGAAGCCGGGCCGGCCTTCGCTGGTGCGGGCGAAGACGTCCGTCACACGCGTGTCCGCTTCATCGTCAGCGAGGTGCTGCAGGATGGTGCGGGCGCGCTCGGGATGACAGAGAGCGTCCGTGCCGGCACGCCGTCCGGTGCGGGCGACCTGCAGGATGCCGGTGAGCGGGCCCTGGGGGCCGCGCAGCTCCGCCAACGCCAGCTCGTCGTCCGGCTGCACCTTCTTCCAGCCAGCCGGGTGGCTCACCCGCACGACGATCCCTTTCGATCCCGGCAAGCCCTTGCTGCTGAATTCTTCGAAGTCTTCCGCGTGCGCAGCGGTGATGAAGGCGAATGCGAGTGCGAGGGCGGTGACGCTGCGAAGCATTTCGGGTGGGCGGTGCCTGTGTGCGTATGGGAGTCTAACGACAGTGTTTCGCCCGTAGTCATGCGCGACCCCCTTTCGAGGAACCGTGGCAGCCGGGAAGCTTCCCACGGAGTAGGCGCATTGCGCTGACTCTTTGTTCGCCGGAGGAACAGGCGACGTTTCCACTGGAGTATCGAAATTGGCCAAGCTGATCACGCTTTCCCTGCTCGCCGCCTTGCTCACCGCCTGCTCGAGCTTTCCCCTGTCCGCCGAATTTGGCGGCGTCAACGCGAAGGATCCTCTCGCGCGCCAGAGTGCGCAGTGGTTGGAATGGGCCCGCGCCAACAACGGCGGCCCCAACTGAGACCTCGCCCGCCGCGGATGGCCTCGATCAAATGGCTTTGAAGGCGACCCAAGCGCCCCAGAACAGGCTCGAAAAGAAGCGCTGGCCATCCGTGAAGCCGGCATCCGCCAGCAGTTGCATCACCGCTTCCTCGGAATGCGGCGGATCTGCGCCTTGCAGAATCTTGCCAAGCTTTCCCTTCACTTCGTCCGGTGTTGCGCCCTGCGCACGCCATCGCTCACCCCACGCAGAAAGGAGGAGGGGTTTGCTGGCGTAAGCATGGTGGTTGCCTGCAAGAATGAATGGCCCTCCTGGCTTCAGCCGGGAGGCGATGGCTTCGAGAATGCTCACTTTTGCCTCGTGACCAGGCAAGTGGTGGAGCACCCCGATAAGCGTTGCCGCGTCGAACGCTTCGCCCGCGGGCAAGTCTTCAACTCTGCCAAGGATGACCGTTGTGCGTTCGGTCATTGCGGCATCGGCAATCCGAGCTTCAGCAATGTCCAGCATCGGCTGTGAGGGGTCGACCGCGGTGAACCGCCATCCAGGTTCCAATCGGCCGGCCTTGGTGATTTCCTGGGCAGATCCGCCGGCACCGGCGACCAGGACCTGCACCGAGCCTCCGCTGCCGAGGGCGGCGGCCAGCACGCACGCAGCCAGGTCATGGCAGGCGTCGTAACCTGCGAGGGCGATCCGACTTTGTTCTTCGTACTCCGTGGCCCGGGACGAGTCGAATTTGCCCGCGCTGTCTGACGGGGGAGACATTTACTGGATTCCTCTGACTGAAACATCGTGAGAGATGTTGCCTCGAGGTTGCGCGTCGCGCCAACAGTGCTTGAGCATGATCCCCATGCCGAACCAAGTGTCCACCACCGGCACGCCCAGGCATGGCAGGCATCACCCCACCTGGCGGTCGTCCACGTAGCACCAGCGCCAGTCCTCCCCAGGTTCCGCCGACTGGATGACGGGATGGCCGGTCGAGTGGAAGTGGCGAGTAGCGTGCTTGTTCTTCGATTCGTCGCAGCATCCCACATGGCCGCAGTGCAGGCAGGTTCGCAGATGGACCCAGGTGTCGCCCGTCGCCAGGCATTCCCGGCAGCCGCGGTCGGCCGGCCCTTGCGGCTGTTCGGGCACATGGATGCAAGGCCGGATACTCATCGCGCGTTCTCCTTGGAAGCTTCGAGGAAGCGGTGCAGCGCGGCGACTACCGCAGCGCCTTCACCGATCGCCGCGCCGACGCGCTTGGTGGAACCGGCGCGCACATCGCCCACCGCGAACACGCCAGGCAGGCTGGCCTCCAGCTCGCCGCGGCCCGGGCCGCCGGTGACGACGAAGCCGGCCCGGTCGAGGACGATGCCGCAAGCCTCGAGGAAGGCCGTCTCCGGCGAGGCGCCGATGAACAGGAACAGGTTGCGAACCGGGCGGTGCGTCACTGCGCCGCTGTCCCGGTCGCGCCAGGTGACGGTTGCCAGGTGGCCCGCGGCATCGCCTTCGAGTTCCGCCAGTTCCTGCCGCGGCAGGACGGTGATGTTCGCGGCCGCGGCTATGCGGTCGACCAGGTAGCGCGACATCGTCGCCGCCAGCCCGGCGCCGCGCACGAGGATGGTGACGCCGGCAGCGTGCGCCGCGAGGAAGACGGCCGCCTGCCCGGCGGAGTTGCCGCCACCTACCAGCACCACCTCTTCGCCGTGGCACATGCGTGCTTCGATCGGCGAGGCCCAGTACCAGACGCCGCGGCCCTCGAAGGCCGGCAGGTTGCGCGCGTCGGGGCGGTTGTAGCGGGCGCCGCTGGCGACCACCACCGCGCGTGCCCGCAGGCGGCGGCCGTCCGTGAGGCGCAGGGCGGGTGGCGCGTCGGGCATGCATTCGAGCGCCGCGACCTGCGCCGGCACCAGCACGCGCGCGCCGAACTTCTGGGCCTGGACGTAGGCTCGGCCCGCGAGCGCCTGGCCCGAGATGCCGGTCGGGAAACCCAGGTAGTTCTCGATGCGCGCGCTGGCGCCGGCCTGGCCACCGTACGCGCGGCAGTCCAGGGCCACGACGGCGAGCCCTTCGCTCGCGGCATACACCGCCGTGGCCAATCCCGCCGGCCCCGCACCGACGATGGCCACGTCGAACAGCTGGTGTTGCTCGCCCGCATCCATCAGGCCGAGGCTCTGGGCGAGCTGCGGCTCATCGGGGTCGACCAGGATGGTGCCGTCGGGGCAGACCACCAGCACCTCGTGCGGGCGGTTGGCGTATTGCGAGGCCAGGGCGCACGCACTGGCGTCGTCATGGGGTCCGACCACGTGATACGGCTGGCCGTTGCGCCGCAGGAAGTTCTCCAGCCGCACCAGGTGCGGCGCCTGCGCGTCGCCGATCAGGACGGCGCCTGCGATGCCGCGCTCGATCAGCGCCACGCGGCGCAGGATGAGGGCGCGCGTGATGCGCTCGCCCAGGTCGGCTTCCGCCGTGATCAGCGCGCGCAGTTGCGCGGGAGGCACCAGGATCGCTTCCACCGGCTCCTCGGCGACACCATCGACGAGCGCCGGCGCGCCGGACAACTGCCCCACCTCGGCGAGGAACGCGCCGGGGCCCTCCCGGACGACGGGCACCGCATGCCCCAGGCCGTCGCGCTGGATGATGGTGACCAGGCCGCGCAGCAGGATGAACATGCCCGGGCCGGGCTCGCCGGCGCGGAACAGGTACTCGCCAGTGGCGTAGCTGCGCGGCGTGCCGAAGCGCGCTGCCCGCGCGAGGTCGCCTTCGCCGAGGATGGGAAACATCTGCTCGCGCCGGCCGGCGAACGTGTCGGGTTCAGGGGCTGCCATGCGGCAAGCCTGCTGGGTTTCGGCGCGGGCGTCAACCTTTGGCCTTAGTCCGACACGATGGTCTCCCATGTTGCCTCATCATCAATGGCATGACCGAGGCAACGCTCCGCGACACCGTCCTCAGGATCGGCGAAGCCGCCAACGCGTCCGCAATCGCGGTCGCAGTCTACGACTTCGAGAACCATACGACGTGGTCGATCAATTCCGCCCGCTGGTTCCACGCCGCGAGCACCATCAAGGTGCCCGTGCTGCTCGCTGTGTATGAGGCCATCGAGCAGCACCGCCTCGAGCCGTACTCGCGCGTGCATGTGCGCAATCGCTTCCTCGGCGTTGTCGATGGCCGGCCGTTTCGCGTGCAGCAGGAGCGCGAAGCCAACGCGGACGTGCACGCGGCGCTGGGCCGCATGCTGACGGTGCATGAGCTGGCCGAGCACATGATCACGACCAGCAGCAACCTCGCCACGAACCTGCTGCTGGATCTCGTCGGGATAGAGGCCGCGCGCGCTTCCCTCGCGCGCCTGCACCTGGGCGGCATCGATCTGCTGCGCGGCGTGGAGGACGAGGTGGCGTGGGAGGCGGGCATCAACAATCGCGTGACCGCCGCCGGCCTCTGCAATGCCCTGCGCCTGATCGAGGAGGGCAGGGCGATCTCACCCGAGGCGTCCAAGGCGATGCTCGACATCCTGCACCAGCAGCGCTTCCGCAGCGGCATTCCCGCCGGCTTGCCGGAGGATGCGCGCGTCGCCCACAAGACCGGCGAGATCTCGACCGTTGCCCATGATGCGGGCATCGTGTATCTCGACGGTCGTGATGCGTACGTCGTCGTCATCCTCACCGAGTGGGCCCCGGACGTGAACGGCCGGCAAGAGACGATCGCGCGCATCTCGCGCGCCGTGTACCAGTACATGACGGCGCACCCGGCATGAGCATGCTGCCGCTGCCCCTCGTCCTCGCCGACCAGCTGCCCCGTGAGGTGCGGCAGGTGCTGCGACCGGGCGAGGCGCTGCAGGATTGTTCGGGCGCTGCGCATGCTCTACCGTCATCGTTCCTGCGGGTGGAGTCCTGGAGCCACGCGCTGGAAACGGTGCTGACCCCGCATTTCAAGTTGTGGGAACTCATTGGCGTGGACGTGCGGGAAGCGCCGCCATTGCGGTCGTTCCCGCGGTACGTTCCATGCGCGCTCGTGCTGCTGGCGGCCGGACTCGAGCTGTTTCGTCTCGAGGTCGATACCCATGTGCACGTGGCCGCTAACGGCGGCTACCGCTCGCCGGGGCACACGCTGAGTCGACATGCCTCGCGCCACTGCTGGGGCACGGCTGCCAACATCTACCGCATTGGTGACACGTACCTCGACAGCCGTGAAGAGATCGAGAAGTACGCGGCCATCGCACGCCGGGTCATCCCCGGCGTGTGGGTACGCCCATTCGGCCAAGAAGACGGCCAGGCGGACGATCACCTGCATATCGACATCGGCTACACGGTGTTCGACCCGGTGAACGGGCAGGACAGCAGCCAGTCCACGGAAGCAAGCTGAATGGCGGACCAGAAGAAGCTGGAGCAAGCATCCGCGCCGGCGCCGTTGGCTCTTCCGGCGATGGGACTGGAGGCCGAGTGGTCCCTGATGCTCGACAACGAGCCGACGCGGCCGGAGGCATTGTTCGGCAGCCCGCGCGATTTCATCCGTGGCGAGCTGATGCATCGCCAGGGCACTTCGTATCATCTCCCGACCGGAGGTGCGGTCTACTTCGATACGGGCGTCATCGAGGTGGCGACGCCGGTGTTCGAGATCGAGCGCGGCTGTGCGGCGCGTGCCGGGCGCTCGCTGTGGGAAGCGATCCACTTCATTCGCGGCGAGCTCGACGCCTGGGATGCGCGCAACGGCCATGAGACGCGGCTCGTCGGCTTCAGTGCGCACTACAACGTTTCGTTCGAGCTGCCGCCCGGCGAGCCGGCGAATGGGCGCACCATCGAGCAGCTCGCGCTTCTGCTGACGTACATCCTGCCCGCGCCGGTGATGCTGCTGGCGACGAACCGGCGCTCCACCGGTGTGGGCGTGCGTCCGCGCAAGGACCGCATCGAGATCACTTCCGATTTCACGCCCAGCCCGTCGCTCATGATCGCGACGGCGACATTGATCGTCGCCGTCGTGCGCGAGGTGATGACGTGGCCGAGTTATGAGCTGGGCGAGCTCGCCAGACACGGGATTCCCATCATCAGCGGCTTCCACCCCGTGCCCCACACGTCGCGGCAGGGGTGGCTTGCGCGCTTCAGCTGCTATCCGAAGAACCCGTTCACATGCGACATCGACACCGAGATGTGGCAGACGGAGCGGCACGGCGAGCTCAGCCTGCGCGCCATTGCGGGACAGACCGTACGCCGCTTCCGGCGCCCGATTCGCCGCATTTCCGACCCCTTCACGTTTCGGCTGATCGCCTCCGTCATCCGCGGGCGTGGTCCGTCACTCCTCGAGCTCGATGATCGCCCGGAGGCATACGAGGACGTCGGCAAGCTCTGCGCGTGGGATCAGCTGTTCCCGCCCACCCAGCTCGCCCGCTCGCGCTACGAGCGGGTGGTGATCCGCGCGGTCTCCGGGCAGCAGCTGCGCATGAACGGCCATCGCCTGCGCCCGGTCGGCATGAGTGGCTGGTCAGCGATCGTGTTCCGACGCGAGGACAACCGTCGCGAGGTGATCGCGATCGACGATCTCATTCATCACCTGGACGACTGGGAGCGGCAGTAGCGAGCGTCGACGTAGTGGGCGAAGAAGGCGCTACTTCGCCGAGGTGGAAACGAGCGGCACGTGCTTCGGCGGCGGTGTCGCGACCAGGGACGCGTGGCTTGCGGCGGCGCTCGTCCCGGCCTGATCAGTGCCCGCCGTGTGCGTGAAACGATAGATGCCTCCGGCGGCGAGCAGCGCGAGGACCAGCACGTATCTCTTCTCGGTCTTGGGATTCCCGCTGAAAAGCGCCAGCAGCGCGCAACCAGCGATGCCAACCGCCAGCATCTTCAAGTCCAGCGAAAGTGAATTGAAGAAGTCCATTTTGTTCCTGAAACGCAGATGCTCCCACTTTATCCAGCCCCGCCGGATGCGGCCAGCGCGCGCTGCGGTGGTGCCCTCGGCGTTGTTGTATGGCCGCGTCAGCCCAGCATGGTTTTCAATTCGCCGCTGTCGATTAATGCCTGCAGCTCACTCGAACCGCCGACCAGGACGCCCTTGACGAACAGCATGGGGAAGGTCGGCCAGCCCGTCCACATCTTCAACGCGCTGCGCGGGCGCCACATCCCGAAGTAGCTGCCGTACTCGAGGTACTTGAACGGCTGCCCGATCGCTTCGAGTGCCTTGCGCGCCTTGGTCGGAAACGGGTTTTGCTTCATGCCGACCACCACGACGTCGTTGGCAGCTACCGCCTTCTTCACTTCATCGACGATTGCATTGTTCCAGTTCGCAATCTTCGTGCGAATGGCGCTGTGGATGCAAGATTCATCCAGGATCGGGCGGGGCATGATGGCTCCTTGCAAACGGACCGCTACGGTAGCACGGGCACGGAGGTATACGTCCATGCCAGCTTTGGGACCTGCAAAGTTACGAGCACCGAAGGCTGCGCGAAACCTCCAGTTGAAATTGCGCTGCATCCGTTGCACAGTCCCGGGCCTGGGGGGACCATGCATCACGCAGCCATCCGTGCCGTCGAAAGCGCACGCACATCCGTTTGCGCCGGCCTTGCCGCGGCGCTGCTCCTTGCCGCCGCGTTCACGCCCATCCCGGCGCAATCGCAGGGCGCCGCGCCTGCTGCCGGCGCCGTCGCTCGATCCGAACGCGCGCAAGACTTGTTCGACGAGTACTGGGAACGCACCGCGGTCCTGTTCCCCGAGTGGGCGACGTACCGGGGCGATCACCGCTTCGGCGACCGCTTGAACGACGGCTCGCCCGAGGCGCGGGCGCGCTGGTACGCGTTCGCGCGCGACATCCAGGCCAGGCTGCAGGCGTTGCCGCGGGACGGGCTGGGCGCGCGGGACCGCCTCTCGGTCGATGTGCTCACGCGGCAGCTTGACCAGTCGCTGGCGATGGAGCCCCACGCGGGCTTCGAGGCCATGACGGTGGATGCCTCGCCCTGGCCCTTCCAGGGCGCCTTCTTCGGCCTGCTGCG
The DNA here is from genome assembly GCA_028292195.1 of Ramlibacter sp. Taxonomy (GTDB): domain Bacteria; phylum Pseudomonadota; class Gammaproteobacteria; order Burkholderiales; family Burkholderiaceae_C; genus Ramlibacter. The sequence continues at coordinate 8,049 of JAQGMU010000380.1, forward strand.
CGGCTCGCCGGTCGCGACCGAGCGCCAGGTGCGCCACGTGCTCGCGCGCATGGGCGCCTATCCGGCGCGGGTCGACCAGGAGATCGCGAAGCTGCGCGCCGGGATGGCCCAGGGTTGGGTGCCGCCCAGGCGGGCGCTGGAGGTCGCACTGCAGCAACTCGACGCGCAACTCGCGAAACGAGGCCAGGCGAGCATCTATTTCGAACCGTTCGGCCGCCTGGGCACCGACATCCCGGAAGCCACGCGCGAACGCCTGCGCGGCGAGGGCGCCGTCCTGGTGGAAAGCCACGTGCTGCCGGCCATGCAGCGGCTGCGCGACTTCGTGGCGGCCGACTACATCGCGCAAGCACCCCAGGAAGGCGGCCTCCTGCGCTACCCCGGCGGCGCGGCGGTGTACGCGACGCTGGTGCGCGACCAGACGACCACCGGGCTGACTCCCGACGCCATCCACGCCATCGGGCTGGAGCAGGTGGCCAAGGCGCAGCAGGGCATGGAAGCGGTCCGGCGCGACGTCGGCTTCGCGGGCGACATGGCGGCCTTCATCCGGTTCCTGAACACCGATCCGCGCTTCTTCAAGCACAGCGGCGAAGAGGTGCTGGCGGGCTACCGTGACATCGTCAAGCGCGTGGAACCGGAACTGCCGCGCCTGTTCGCGCAGCTGCCGCGCGCGCCGGTGGGCGTGCGCGCGATCCCGGAGTTCCTGGGGGTCGGGGCCGTCGAGTCCTACGACGGCCCGTCGCTGGACGGCACGCGCCCGGGCTGGTTCAACGCCAACGCGCTCGCGTATGCCGTGCGGCCCACATGGGGCATGGAAGCGATTGCGCTGCACGAGGCGGTTCCCGGGCACCACCTGCAGATCGCGCGGGCGGTGGAACTGGGCGACATGCCGACGTTCCGCCGGTCGTCGGGATTCACGGCCTACAGCGAAGGCTGGGGCCTGTACGCCGAGACGCTGGGTCCGGAGCTGGGCCTCTACAAGGACCCGTACAGCCGCTTCGGCTTCTACACCAACCAGGCCTGGCGCGCGGCGCGCCTGGTGGTGGACACCGGCATCCACGCCAGGGGCTGGACGCGCCAGCAGGCCATAGCCTACATGGGCGCCGCCACCGGCATGGAACGCAACCGCGTGGAGTGGGAAGTGGACCGCTACATCTCGCAGCCCGGACAGGCGCTGACCTACATGATCGGCCAGCTGAAGATCATCGAGCTGCGCGAGAAGGCACGGGCCGCGTTGGGGCCGCGCTTCGACATCCGCCGCTTCCACATGGCCGTCCTCGACCAGGGGCAGCTTCCGCTGGACCTGCTGGAACGGGTCGTCGACGAATGGATCGCTGCGCAGGCGAAGGGCTGACCTTGGCTTTCAGGGGCGCGCCGCCGGGCCTGCCTTCGCCAGTTCCTGCGCGGTGAGCCACAGGCGCAGGTCGAACTCGAGCTGGTGGTAGTCCGGCTCCATGTGCAGGCACAGCGCGTAGAACGCCTTGCCGTGGTCGCTCTCCTTCAGATGCGCCAGTTCGTGCACGACGATCATGCGCAGGAAGTCCGCCGGTGCCTCCTTGAACAGCGCGGCAATGCGGATCTCGCGCTTGGCCTTGAGCCGCCCGCCCTGGACGCGGGAGACGGCGCTGTGCGTGCCCAGCGCGTTCCGCACGATGTGCAGCTTGGGGTCGTAGGCGACTTTTGCCAGCGGCGGCGCACTCTTCATATGGCTAGCCTTGAGCTCGTGCACGTAGTCGTAGAGGGCGCGCTCGGTGCGCACGTCGTGCGCCTCGCGATGACGCTGCGCCAGGGTCTCGGCCAGGCGGCCGGCCTTGATCAACTCCCGCACTTGCACCAGCAGCTCGGGCGGGTAGCCCTGCAGATAGGGAAGGCGGAGGTCCCCGGTCATCGGCGTCGGGATCACGCCATGCGCAGAAGGCGCGCCGATTCTTCCAGTCGCGCATCCTCGATCTCGCGCAGCACCCCCGACAGGTCCACGGCGCCGGGCGCGCGCTCGTAGCTGCCGGTCAGCGGCATGTCCGGCACCAGCAGGCCGCCGGCGTAGAGCGCCCAGATCTCGGGACCGTATTGCGTGGCCAGCAAGGCCGGCGCATGCCGGCCGAAGAAGGTGCGCAGGTTGTCGACGTCCCGCATCAGCATGCGCGGAGCGTGGTTGTTGCCCGCGGCATCCACCGCTTGCGGCAGGTCGATGATCACCGGCCCGTCCGCCGCCAGCAGGATGTTGAACTCCGACAGGTCGCCATGGATCACGCCGGCGCAAAGCATGCGCACCACCTCGTCGATCAGCGTGGCATGGTGCTGGTGTGCCTCCGCCTCGCTGAAGTTCAGGTCGTTCATGCGCGGCGCGGCGTCGCCCTGGTCGTCGGCCACCAGTTCCATCAGCAGCACGCCGTCGTGGAAGTTGCTGGGCCGCGGCACGCGCACGCCGGCCGCGGCCAGGCGATACAAGGCGTCGACCTCGGCGCTCTGCCACGCGGCTTCCTGCTGTTGCCGGCCGAAGTTCGTGCGCTTGGCCATCGCGCGCGCCTGGCGGCTGTTGCGGACCTTGCGGTTCTCGGTGTAGTCCACCGCCTGGCGAAAGCTGCGCTTGTGGGCGTCCTTGTAGATCTTGGCCGCCCAGGTCTCCCCACCGCAACGCACCACGTAGACATCGGCTTCCTTGCCGCTCTTGAGCTGGCGTACGACGCTGTCGATCAGGCCTTCGGCCATGAGGGTCTGGAGGCGGGCTGGTGTCTTCATCACCCGATTCTCGGGCCTTTGCGGCAGCGATTCCCCGGCGAGAATGTGCCAACCACGAAAAGGAGGCCGCCATGCGACATTTCGCCGCACTCGCCCTGGTTGCCGTCGGCATTGCCGGCTGCGCCAGCGACGCCCTTGCGCCCGACCCCGGGCGCTATGCAGCCCTGGTCGCGGCGCCGGACCGAAGTGAGGCCGATCGCGCCAACGACCTGCGCCGCAAGCCTTCCGAAATGCTGGCCTTCATCGGCGTGCGGCGCGGCATGCTGGTGGAGGACCTCAGCGCCGCGCGCGGCTATACGAGCGAACTGTTGGCGCGCGCCGTCGCCCCCGACGGCAAGGTATACGCGCAGAATCCCCCGCGCGGCCCGGCACGCCCGCCGCCGCCGCAACCCGAGGGAGCCGCGGCGCCGCCGCCCGCCATGCCGCCGGCGACCATGCCGACGCTCGCCGAGCGGTTGCGCAACCCGGCGCTTTCGGGCGTCCTCGAGCCCGTGACGCGCCCGTTCGAGGATCCGGTGCCACCCGAAGCGCAGGGACGGCTCGACCTGGTGACCCTGATGTTCAACTACCACGACTTCGGCCACCTCGGGGTGGACCGGGCGCAGGTGAATCGGTCGGTGTTCCGCGCCCTCAAGCCGGGGGGCATGTACGTGATCGCCGACCATGCCGGCCGCACCGGGACGGGCATCTCGGAGTCGGGCACCCTGCACCGCGTCGAGGAAGCGTTCGTCGTGCGAGAAGTGGAGGCGGCGGGATTCCGCCTGGCCGGGCGTGGCGACTTCCTGCGCAATCCGGCCGATCCGCGCGATCGCAACACGCCCGAGCCGCCCATGCCGAAGGACGAGTTCGTCCTGCGCTTCGTCAAGCCAGGCTGAACGACAATGCCTCGTCCACACCGAAGGAATCTCACCATGCGCGTCGCCCGCCTTTTCGCCGCCATCGCGGCCCTCGCCCTTCCGTTGCATGCATTCGCGCAGGACGCCTCGCGGCTGGACACCATCCAGAGGCAAGGCAAGCTGCGGGTGTGCACCCCGGGTGACTACAAGCCCTTCAGCCTGGCGACGCCCGGCGGCAGCTTCGAAGGGCTGGACGTCGATCTGGTGCAGTCGGCCGCGAAGGCGCTCGGGGCCCAGGCGGAGTTCGTGAAGTCCTCCTGGCCCACGCTGATGAAGGACTTCATCGAGAAGTGCGACATCGCCGTCGGGGGCATCTCGGTCAGCCTGGAGCGCCAGAAGACCGCGTTCTTCACCGCGCCCTACATGGTCAATGGCAAGGCGGCGATCACCCGCTGCGAGAACGTGGCCCGGTTCCAGACGGTGGCCGACATCGACAAGCCGACCGTCACGGTCATCGAGAACCCGGGCGGCAGCAACGAACGCTTCGCGCGGGCCAACTTCCGCAACGCGAAGATCGTCATCTTCAACGACAACACGACCATCTTCGACGAGATCCTGAAGGGGAATGCAGACGTGATGATCTCGGAGTCCGTGGAGACCCTCGTGCAGCAGAAGGCACGCCCGGGCCTCTGCGCGGTGAACCCGGACAAGCCCCTGCAGTACGGCGAGATGGCCTGGCTGCTGCCGCGCGGCGACGTCGCGTTCAAGGCGTGGATGGACCAATGGCTGCACCTCGCGAAGGCGACCGGCGAATACGACGGGGTGGTGGCGCGCTGGTTGCGCTGAATTGAAACCGCATCGAGGAAACCCATGCCCGCGCAGCCTTCCGACAACTGGCAAATCGGCAGCCCCTACGAGCGATACGTCGGTCGCTGGAGCCGGCGCATTGCGCCGGCCTTCCTGGCCTGGCTGGCCGTGCCGCCCGCAAGGCGATGGGTCGACGTGGGGTGCGGGACCGGAGCGTTGTGCTCGGCGATCGTCGAGTGCTGCGCACCGGCGGTGCTGACCGGCGTCGAACCCTCCGAAGGGTTCCTTGCAGAGGCGCGCCGCACGCTTCCCGAGCAGGTGGATCTTCGCCAAGGGAGCGCGGCCGCCATCCCGCTGCCCGATGGCTCGGCCGATGTCGTCGTCTCCGGTTTCGTCCTGAACTTCATTCCGGACCTGCCGGCTGCCTTGCGGGAAGCGGGCAGGGTGTCCGCGCGAGGAGGGACCTACGGGGCGTATGTCTGGGACTATGCGGGGAAGATGGAACTGATGCGCCACTTCTGGGATGCGGCCGTCGCGCTCGATCCCGCAGCAGCGCAATTGGACGAAGGCCGACGTTTCCCCTTGTGCCGTCCCGATGCATTGCTGTCGGCGGTGACTGCAACCGGCTTCGGCAATGCGGAAACGACGGCGATCGACATCGCCACGCTGTTCGAAAGCTTCGAGGACCTCTGGGAGCCGTTCCTTGGCGGCCAGGGTCCGGCGCCGGCCTATGCGATGTCGCTAGCCGAGCCGGCCAGGAACAGGCTGAGGGACAGGCTGCGCGAGCGACTGCCGATCGAGGCCGACGGGACGATTGCGCTGGTGGCGCGGGCATGGGCTGTTCGCGCCACCATGTGAGCCACGACGGTCGAACCACGAAGGAGCGAAAGATGACCAAGCTGACAGCAAATGAGCGGGAAGGCCTTGCGCAGACGCAGTTCGCGTTCGAGAAGCAGCGCAAGGAGCCGCTGGAAAACGCGAGCCACGTGCGAAACGCCGTCGCGCGCTTCAACCAGGTGGAGGGCGTCAGCGACGCCGAACGTGACGCGGCCTGGAAGCGCATCCAGAGCGCCGCGAAAAAGCACAAGGTCGAACTGCACGAAACCAGCTGGCGGGAAATCGGCAAGAAGCCGGCCTCGCCCGGCAAGGATTGAGTGGCCGCCTATAGCGGAGGCAGCAGATCCGCCACGCCGAGCGCGGCTCCTGCCTCATCCCGGTCGTCCTGCACGCGCGGCCGGGCGGCCGGTGCAGGTTCGCGTTCGCCGATCTGCTGGCGCCACATCGCGTAGTACAAGCCCTTCTGCGCCACCAGCTCCGCGTGGCTGCCGCTTTCCACGATGCGCCCCTTCTCCAGCACGTAGATCGCGTCGGCGTGCAGCACGGTCGACAGCCGATGCGCGATCAGCAGCGTGATCTGGGTGCGCTCCTCGGACACCCGGCGCACCGTCTCCGTGACCTGCTGTTCGGTCAGTGAGTCCAGGGCCGACGTCGCTTCGTCGAACACCAGCAGGCGCGGCTCGCGCAGCAAGGCCCTGGCGATCGAAAGCCGCTGGCGCTCGCCGCCCGACAGCTTGGTGCCTGCCTCGCCGATGATCGTGTCCAGCCCCTGCGGCAGGCGCGCGAGCAGCGCCGTGCACTGGGCGTGCTCCAGGGCCGCCAGGATCTGGGCATCGGTCGCATCCGGGCGCACGAACAGCATGTTTTCGCGCACCGTGCCGGCGAACAGGCTGGTCTCCTGCGTCACGTAGCCGACCTGGCGGCGCGCCTCGTTGTAGCGCAGCCTGCGGGTGCTGATCTCGTTGAAGTACACCTCGCCCGACGCGGGCCGGTACAGCCCCAGGAGCAGCTTCACCAGCGTTGACTTGCCGGACCCGGACGGGCCCACGAACGCGATCGTGTCGCCACGGTGCGCGGAGAAACTGACGTCGTCCAGCGCGTTCTCCAGCGCGCCGCGGTGGCGAAAGACCACGTGCTCGAAGCGCAGGGACTCGATCGGCCCGACGTGCACCGCGTCCTTGGGGCGCTGGTCGATCGGCTTGGCCATCAGCTCGGCGAAGTTCGCCATCGAGGAACTCGCTTCCCGCCAGGCCAGGATGATGGTGCCCAGCTCCTGCAGCGGGGCCAGGATGCCGACCGAGATGAACTGCATCGCGATCAGCTCGCCGGTGGACAGCACGTCGCGGAAGATCAGCCACAGCAGCGTGAAGAGCACCGACAGCTTCAGCAGGCTGAGCGTGGAACCCTGCAGGAAGGTGAGCCAGCGGATGCGGCGGACCTTGGCCATCTCGAGGTCGAAGATCACCTCGGTCTGCGCCTCCAGCCGCCGGATCTCGCGGAAGGTCAGGCCCAGGCTCTTGATCAGGGCGACGTTGCGCAGGCTTTCCGTGATGAAGCCGGCGTTGCGCGTCGTCTCCCGGTTCAGCGCGCGCTGCTGGCTGCGGATCTGGCGGCTCAGCAGCCCCGACAGTCCGCCGAGCACCAGCAGGCCGACCAGGAAGACCGGAACCAGCAGCCAGCTCTTGGTGACCGCATACCAGAGCAGGAACGCCAGTCCGACCAGAGAGGCGAAGAGCACGTTGATGAAGGCGTTGATGAACTTCTCGGTGTCGCGCCGCACCCGCAGCAGCAGGGACAGCGTTTCGCCGCTGCTCTGGTCCTCGAACTCCTGGTAGCGCAGGCGCAGTGTCTGGCGCAGCCCGTCGTTGAAGATCTGGGTGCCGAAGCGCTGCACCACGAGCCGGGTCACGTAGTCCTGCATGGCCTTGCACGCCCGCGAGGCGATGGCCACGGCCACCGCCAGCGCCAGCAGGCGCAGCGCGCCGCGCACCAGTTCTTCGTCGCTCTTGACGTCGCGCTTGTTGGCGTAGTCATCGACCAGCCAGCCGAAGATGATGGGATCCACCAACCCCAGCACCTGGCTCAGGGCCGCCAGCAGGAGCGCCAGCGCCGCGAGCTGGCGTTGCGGCTTCAGGTATTTCCTCAGCAGGTTCATCCGCGGATTCTGCTGGCGAAGTCGCGGTGGCGGGGGCGCCGGAGGGGGAACGGCTGCTTCCGGGCCGATTGTGTTGAAAAACTCGACCGGCTCTCCTAGATTTGCGCGAACCAGAGGCGGGGGTACGCACGATGATGGGAAGCCAGCTCTCCAGCATGACTGCGGCAGTTGCGCGCTGAAACAGCAGTGCTGCCCCAACACCTCGCATCGCAAGATCGCCAGGAGCATCTACGAGGATGCACGTGACGTCGCACGTACTGTATGCGCAACGCCCGCCCACGAGCAGTCACGCAAGCAACGGAAGAAGGTGGAGATGCTGTTCGCCCACCTGAGACGCATTTTGAAGCTCGATCGACTGCGGCTGCGAGGCATAAGCGGGGCCCGCGACGAGTTCTTGATGGCTGCAGCAGCTCAAAACCTGCGAAGAATGGCCCGCTGGCTCACACCGACAACTTTATGAGGTGACCCGACGCGCCGCGAAGGTTTCAAACGGCGCACAAAATCCGGATCAGCCCACTCGCCTCGAGCTCACCAGCGCGTGCGCGCCCGCTAGTTTTTCAACACAATCGGGCCGGAAGCGGACGTGTTTCCGCCGATTCGAGCGTTCGATCCGCCCGTTGGATAGTCCTGCAAGCTTCATTTTTCGGGTTCCGCTGATCCACGGTATGCATCAATAGGTTCAAACATTGCAATTCCCTTGAGGGTGCGGTCGCTCCACACTTCGTCCCAGAGCTGAAGCCAACCCGGCACAGCCAGCATTGGAGACACCAGTGGGCACCCAGCAAGACGGCCTTCGTTCCTGGATCGGACGCAGCGAGACCGTAAAGGACGCGATCTATCCCACCCCCGTCGTCGCGCTGACGGCAACGCTTGATCACCCGGCGGCCCCGGTACCGGACGGCACGGCACTCCCGCCCCTGTGGCACTGGTTGTACTTCCTGCCGATGCACCGGCAGAGCGACATCGGTGCCGACGGCCATGCCCGGCGCGGCGGCTTTCTTCCTCCGGTGCCGCTGCCGCGCCGCATGTGGGCCGGCAGCCAGTTCGAATTCCGCGCGCCGATTCGCGTGGGCGATCGCGTCGCCCGCACTTCCACCATCGACGACGTCTCCATCAAGGAGGGCCGCACGGGCAAGCTGGTCTTCGTCAAGGTGCGCCACGAGGTGCGCTGCAACGACAGCGCGGATCCCGCGCTGGTCGAGTTCCACGACATCGTCTACCGCGAAGCGCAAGGCCCGAACGATGTGGTGCCGCCGCCTCAAGCCGCGCCGGCCGACGCCATGTGGCGCCGCCAGATCGTGCCGGACGACGTGCTTCTGTTCCGCTACTCCGCGCTCACCTTCAATGGCCACCGAATCCACTACGACCGCCAGTACGTGACGCAGGAGGAGGGCTACCCCGGCCTGATCGTGCATGGCCCGTTGATCGCCACGCTGTTGATGGATCTGCTCCGACGCGAGATGCCCGGCGCCGATGTGGCGAGCTTCCGCTTCAAGGCCGTTCGCCCGACCTTCGACCTCAACGCCTTCCATGTCAGCGGGCAGCCGCAGGCCGACGGAAAGACCGTCCGGCTCTGGGCCTCCGACCACGACGGTTGGCTGGCCATGGACGCAACCGCCGTCCTGCGCTGATTCACGAGCAAACCCGGAGACATCACCATGCAGCCCCTCAGAGGCATCACCGTCGTCACGCTGGAACACGCGATCGCCGCACCCTTCGCAACCCGGCAGCTCGCCGACCTCGGCGCCCGCGTCATCAAGATCGAACGCCCGGGTTCGGGCGACTTCGCCCGCGGCTACGACGAGCGCGTCCACGGCCTGTCGTCCCACTTCGTCTGGACCAACCGTTCCAAGGAAAGCCTGACGCTCGACGTCAAGCATCCGGACGCGGCCAGGATCCTCGAGCGACTGGTGATCGAAAAGGCCGACGTCGTGGTGCAGAACCTGGCGCCCGGCGCTGCCGCGCGGCTCGGCCTCGGCTACGAGAGGCTCTCCGCCATCAAGCAAGCGCTGATCGTGTGCGACATCTCGGGCTACGGCGATGACCCGGTAAACCCCGGCCCGTATCGCGACAAGAAGGCATACGACCTTCTTATACAAAGCGAGGCAGGCTTCGTCTCGGTCACCGGCACACCCGACGAGCCCTGCAAAGCCGGCCCGTCGATCGCCGACATCGCCGCCGGCATGTATGCGTACAGCAATATCCTCGCGGCCCTGTTGCAGCGTGGCCAGACCGGCAAGGGCCAACGCATCGACATCTCGATGCTGGAGTCGCTCGCCGAGTGGACCAGCTACCCGCTCTACTACGCCTTCGAGGGCGCCGCGCCGCCGCCTCGCACCGGCGCGAGCCACGCCACCATCTATCCCTACGGCCCGTTCCCGGCCGGCGACGGCACGACCGTGATGCTGGGCCTGCAGAACGAGCGCGAATGGGTCAGCTTCTGCGACAAGGTCCTGCAGCAACCCGGTCTCGCCAGCGACCCGCGCTTCACCGCGAACTTCAAGCGCGTGACCGAGCGCGAAGCCCTGCGACGGATCATCGTCGAGGCATTTCTTCCCCTCACCGGCGCGCAGGTGGTAGAGCGGCTCGAGCTCGCGCAGATCGCCAACGCCCGCGTCAACACCATGCACGACGTCTGGGCGCATCCGCAGCTCAAGGCGCGCGGACGCTGGACCGAAGTCGGCTCGCCGCAGGGCATCTTGCCCGCCATGTTGCCGCCTGGCACCTGGGACGTGGGGCCGCGAATGGACCCTGTGCCCGGCCTCGGCCAGCACACGGATGCGATCCTCGCGGAACTGGGCTATGGCACGGCCGAGATCGCTGCGCTGCACGCATCGAACGCGGTCTGAGGCGACGCAATGTCCGAAGCTTCCACCCAGGCACGTACCTATCTGTTCGTTCCCGGCACCCGGCTGGAACGATTCGGCAAGGCCCTGGCCAGCGGCGCTGACGTCGTCGTTCTGGACCTCGAGGACGCAGTCGCAGCCAACGACAAGGAATCGGCCCGCCAAACGATCGCGAACTGGTTCGCTGGCGCGGCAGCGGCGGACCGGGCTCGCATAGTGGTGCGCATCAACGACGCCGAGTCGGCATGGTTTTCGGACGACCTGCGGGCGCTGCGAGAAGCCGGCGCAACAGCCGTCCTTCTGCCCAAGGCCGAGTCGGCGCAGCAGATTGCCGCGACAAGGGCAGGCCTTCCCGGTGCAAGCGTTCTCGCCCTGATCGAGAGCGCGCGTGGCGTCGTCCACATCGACGCCGTGGCCGTCGCCGGCGCTTCGCGCCTGGTCTTCGGCACGCTCGATTTCGCGCTAGATCTCGACATCGACATCACGACCGACGCATCAGGCCTGGCCTATGCGGCCAGCCGCATCGCGCTCGCCTCGCGCGTCGCGGGCCTGTCGTCACCGGTGGCCGGCGTCACGCCGCAGCTCGATGATCCGGCGCGCCTGCTCGCCGACCTGGCCCTCGCCCGGAGCCTGGGCTTCGGCGCCAAGCTGTGCATCCATCCCAGCCAGGTCGAGACTATCCACGCGGCGCTGCGGCCCAGCGCCCAGGCGCTTGACTGGGCGCGGCGCGTGCTTGCTGCCGATGCTGCATCGCCTGGTGCCGCCCGGCTCGAGGGGCGCATGGTCGACCGACCAGTCGTGCTGCAGGCACAGCGCACCCTGGGCCTGGGCCGCGACTGAACCCAATCCATTTCCACCAGAGAGAGAGACACACGCCATGGCCTCCACCATCATCGACTCGCGCATCTTCGGCGACATGTTCAGCGACGCGCGCATGCGCGACGTCTGGTCCGACGAAAACCGAACCGCGAAGTACCTCGACATCGAGCGCGCCTTGGCCAAGGTCCAGGGCGAACTGGGGATCATTCCGAAGGAAGCGGCCGACGAGATCGTCCGCAACTGCAACCTGGAGCAGATCGACTGGGCCAGGCTCAAGGCCAAGACCGAGCAGATCGGCTACCCAATCATCGCGGTGGTCAACCAGATCAACGCCAACTGTCGCGACAAGCTCGGCGAGTATTGCCACTGGGGCGCCACCACCCAGGACATCACCGACACGGCAGCGGTGCTGCAGATGCGCGAGGGCCTGGCGCTGGTTGAGCAAGACCTGGACGAGATCGCCGACGCCCTGGCCTCGCTGGCGAAGAAGCACCGTGACACGCCGGTCATCGGCCGCTCCAACCTGCAACAGGCCACGCCGATCACCTTCGGCTACAAGATGGCCAGCATCCTGGCCGGCATCGATCGGCACCGCGAGCGCCTGCAGCAGTTGAAGCCCCGGGTGCTGATGGGCGAGTTCGGCGGCGCCTCCGGCACCCTGTCGTCGATTGAAAGGGGCGCGATGGAAACTCAGGCCGGCCTGATGAAGGAACTCGGCCTGGCCCAGCCCCTGATTTCCTGGCACACGGTGCGCGACACCATTGCCGAAGTCGGCAACTTCCTGGCTTTGGTCGGCGGGTCCCTGGGCAAGATCGCGATGGACGTCAAGCTGATGATGCAGACCGAGGTGGCGGAGGTCTTCGAGCCCTATGCGCCGGGCCGGGGCTCCTCGTCCACCATGCCGCAGAAGCGCAATCCGATCTCCTGCCTGTACATCCACGCGAACATCTCGGTGGCGCGCCAGCATGCCGCGGCGCTGATGGACGCCATGGTGGCCGACCACGAGCGCTCCACCGGCCCCTGGGAAATCGAATGGGTCTCGCTGCCCGAGATCTTCTGCCTCATGTCGGGGGCGCTCAAGCAGGCCAGGTTCATCCTCAAGGGCCTGGAAGTGGACGCCACCCGCATGCGCGCCAACATCGACATGACCAACGGGCTGGTGATGTCCGAGGCGGTGATGATGGGCCTGGGCCCGTACATCGGCCGCGAGTACGCGCACGACCTGGTGTACGACCTGTGCCGCGAAGCGATCAAGGAGAACCGGCCCCTGATCGAGATCCTGGCGGCGCACCGCGAGATCGCCAGGCACGTCACGCGGGCCCAGCTCGAAGCGATGTGCGAGCCCGCCAACCACCTCGGCCAGGCCGGCGTGATGGTGGACCGGGTCCTGGCCCACCGGCGCTGATCACCCCTCAACCGCCTGCCACCCCGAAGTGCAACACCGGCGCAGACCGGTGCATGGATTCCCACGCCCGCAACACCGGAGACAAATCGTGAACTTTTCAAGGCTTCTCAAGCTCCTCTACGTGCAGGTCCTCATCGGCCTGGTCGTCGGCATCGCCGTCGGGCACTACTGGCCCGAGTTCGGCGCGGCGCTCAAGCCGCTCGGCGACGGCTTCGTCAAGCTGGTGAAGATGATGATCGCGCCGGTGGTGTTCTGCACCATCGTGACCGGCATCACCTCGCTCGGCGACTCGAAGGAGATCGGCAAGACGCTGCTCAAGGCGATGGGGCTTTTCTATGCACTGACGATCCTCGCGCTGGTCACCGGCCTCGTCGCGGTGTTCGTGCTGCAGCCTGGTGCCGGCATGCACATCGACCCGAAGAACCTGGACGCCTCCGTGGCGGGCCGGTTCGCCAGCGAGGTGCACATCCACGGCTTCACCGACTTCGCGCTGCACATCATCCCGAACGCCTTCTTCGGCGCTTTCGCCGAGGGCGAGGTGCTGCCGGTGTTGCTGCTGGCCGTGCTCTGCGGCTTCGGGCTGACCCGCATCGGCGTTGCGGCGAGGCCCGTGCTCGAAGGCATCGACGGTTTTTCGCACATGCTCTTCGCCGCCTTCGGGATCATCATGCGGCTGGCACCGATCGGCGCGCTTGGCGCCATGGCATTCACGGTCGGCCGCTACGGCATCAAGTCGATCGGTTCCCTTGGGCTGTTGATCGGCACGTTCTACATCGCCTGCATTTTCTTCGTCGCGGTGGTGCTGGGCCTGCTGGCGCGGATCCACGGCTTCAAGCTGTGGCAGCTGATGCGCTACATCAAGGAGGAATTGCTGGTCGTGCTGGGTACGTCGTCGAGCGAACCGGTACTGCCGCGACTGCTGCTCAAGCTCGAGCGCCTGGGTTGCAAGAAGGGCGTTGTGGGCCTGGTGCTGCCCACCGGCTATTCATTCAACCTGGACGGTACGGCCATCTACCTGACGCTGGCCTCGATGTTCATCGCCCAGGCCTGCGACATCCACCTCTCCTGGATGCAGATCGGCGCCATGCTCGGGGTCATGCTGCTGACCTCGAAAGGTGCAGCCGGCGTGACTGGCAGCGGCTTCGTCGCGCTGGTGGCCACGCTCACCGTGATGCCCGAGTTGCCGGTGGCCGGGGTGGCGCTCATCGTCGGCGTCGATCGTTTCATGTCGGAAGCGCGAGCGCTCACCAGCACCATCAGCAACGCGGTCGCCTGCATCGTGGTGTCCATCTGGGAAAACGCATGCGACCGCGAGGTGCTGCAGCGTGAGCTCGGCGCGAACTACGCCAACACGGAACACGAGCTCGAGGAAGGCAGCGTGAAGTACCCGCCGGCGCTGGGGACGTCCGGCACCGCCCATTGAAGGTGCGCATCAGGACACGGTGCGGCGGTCCGCGGGCTTGCCGCGCCTGGTCTTCATCTCAGAGAAGAATTCATAGAGCTGCTGGGCAGATGGCGACAGCGCCCGCCCCTTGCGCCGGATGAGGCCGATCTTGCGGGTGATGACCGGATCGACCAGTGGCACGCTCACCAGCAGCGGATGGTCCGCGCCCGGCATAGCGATCGAGGGCACCGCCGCCACACCGAGGCCGGCTTCGACGAGTCCGAGCATGGTCGTCACATGCTGCGTCTCATAGATGCTTTGCGGACGACCGGCCAGACCGGAGAGTGCCTGGTCGAGGAGCAGCCGGTTCCCGGAGGCCCTGCTCACGGAGATGTAGTCGTACTGCGCCAGTTCGGTCCACATGACGCGGCGCTTCTTCGCCAGTGGATGGTCGCGGCGGCAGGCCGCGACGAAGCGCTCCTCCATGAGCGGCTTGAACTCGATGTCGGGCTCCTGCCCGCCTACGAAGTTGAGTCCGAAGTCTGCCTCGCTGCGCGACACCGCTGTCAGCACTTCGTTCGCGCTGGCATCGAAGACCTTGACCCTCACCTTCGGGTAGCGCTCGTGGTAGCGAGAGATCACCTGCGACACGAAGTAGTACACGGTTGACGGCACGCATGCGATGGTCACTTCGCCCATGCGGGTTGCCGCCACCCCCCGGATGCCGAGCAGCGTGTGATCCAGTTCGTCGAGCAGCTGCTGCACCTTGCGGTCGAATTCGCGCCCCACGGAGGTCAGGCTGACGCGCCGAGTCGTTCTTTCGAGCAATTGCACACCCAGTGCTTCCTCGAGTTTCTCGATGCGCCGGCTGAAGGCGGGTTGCGAGACATTCAACGCGGCGGCCGCCTTGCGGAAGCTGCTGAGTTCCGCTACGGCGCGAAATGCCTGGAGGTCGTTGAGATTGAAGTTGATTGCCATCTGCTGGTTCCTCCAGAGGACGCCACTGATCCACCGAGCGCATCAATCGATTCTAAACATGCAATTCACAAGAAGTCCCATCCGTCAGACCATACGGGCCAGCCAAGAACAACATCCCCAACAGGTTCCGAATTCACATCCACCGGAGTAGACAAAATGCAATCCCCCCGACCTCACCTGATCGCCGCCGCCCTGGCCACGGTCCTTGCTTGCGGCAGCGCATTCGCCGCCTTCCCGGAGAAATCCATCACGATCGTGGTGCCGACCGCAGCCGGCGGCGCCAACGATGCGATGGCGCGCGTCATCGCCCAGGGCATGTCGGCGATCCTCAAGCAGCCAGTCATCGTCGACAACAAGGCGGGCGCCAATGGCGCCATCGCCAGCGAATTCGTCATGCGGGCCGCGCCCGACGGTTACACGCTGATGCTGGGCTACATAGCGACGCACGCCATGAACCCGTCCTTGCAGAAGCTGCGCTATGACCCGGTGAAGGATTTCGAGCCCGTCGGCATGGTCGGTTCGTCGGCCACGCTGATGGTGGTGAGCCCAACGGTCAAGGCCAACAACGCGAAAGACGTCGTGGCGCTGCTCAAGGCCACCCCTGACAAGATCAGCTACGCATCGGCCGGCAATGGAACGGCACCGCATTTCGCGGCCGAGATGTTCAAGCTGGCGACGGGCACCTCGATGCTCCACGTGCCCTATAAGGGTTCCGCACCGGCGATTACCGACACCATTGGCGGCCAGACCCAGGTCATGTTCCCCAGCCTGTTCACGGCCATGCCGTACGTCAAGGGCGGCAAGCTGAAGGCGGTGGGTGTGGCGGGCGAAAAGCGCTCGGCGCTCATGCCCGACGTGCCCACGCTCAAGGAGCAGGGCATCACGGGCGTCGACGTCTCCCAGTGGTACGCGATCTTCGCGCCGGCGAAGACTCCCAGGCCGGTGATCGACCAGCTCAACCAAGCGCTCAATGAAGTGCTGGCGGACAAGAGTGTCATCCAGCGCCTGGAGGGGCACGGAGCGGAGGTTTCGACCATGACGCCGGACCAGCTGCGCAGCTATGTCCAGCAAGAGCAGGTCAAGTGGAAGAAGGTCGTCCAGGCGGCGAAGCTCACGGCCGACTGAAATGAACAAGGTCATCCCCTGCGTCCTGATGCGCGCCGGCACCTCGCGTGGCCCGTTTTTCCTGCGCGAGTGGCTGCCCGAGGGTGATGAGGCGCGGGACCAGGCCTTGATCGGCGCCATCGGCGCCTCCGATCCGCTACAGCTCGATGGCGTCGGCGGCGGCAGCACGCTCAACAGCAAGGTCGCCATCGTGTCGCGATCCACCCAGCCCGGGTGCGATCTCGACTACCTGTTCGCGCAAGTCGGCGTGGGGCACCACTCGGTCGACACCCGTCCTAACTGCGGCAACATGCTGTCCGGCGTGGCGCCCTTCGCGATCGAGCAGGGCCTGATCCCCGCCCGGGATGGCACCACCAGCGTTCGCGTCTACAACGTCAACACCGGCTCGCGAATCGATGTGACGGTGCGCACGCCAGGCGGCCGCGTGACCTACGAAGGAGACGCCCGGATCGACGGCGTGGCAGGGACGGCGGCGCCGATCCTGCTCAACTTCCTGGACGCCTGGGGCGCCGTCACGGGATCCGTGTTCCCGACCGGCCGGCGCATCGACATCATCGACGGTGTCGAGGTGACCTGCATCGATGCGGCGATGCCGCTGATGATCGTGCGCGCGGCCGACCTTGGCCTGACCGGTCGCGAGAAGCCCGCTGTGCTGGATGCGAACACTGCGTTGCTTGAGCGGCTGGAAGTCCTGCGCCTGCAAGCCGGCCGCATGATGGGCCTGGGCGACGTGTCGAACAGCGTGATCCCGAAGCCCGTGCTTGTGAGTCCGGGTGATTCGCCGAACAGCGTGACGTCGCGTTATTTCACCCCGCGGCGCTGCCACGCCTCGCACGCCGTCACGGGTGCCATCGGCGTTGCCAGCGCATTCGCGCTGCCCGGCACGGTGGCGAGTGCCATCGCGCGAGAGCCCGGGCGTCATGCCCTGGTCGTTCTGCACCCCGCGGGTCAGATCGATGTCGAAGTTGAGTTGAAAGGAAGCGGAGAAGATGCGACGGTCGAGCGCGCCGCGCTGGTCCGCACTGCGCGCAAGATCATGCAAGGTGAACTGCATCTTCCCGGGTACGTGTTCTCGCGGCCCGAAGTGACGGGCAAGGTGTCGTCGGCGTTTCCGCGCAAGGCTGTCACCATCATCGTGCCGACCCGCGCGGGTGGAGGCAACGACCTGATGGCGCGCATCATTGCCGCCAAGCTGAGTCCGCTGCTTGGTCGCGAGGTATTGGTCGACAACCGTGCCGGCGCGAATGGCGCGATTGCCAGCGAGTACGTGGCGCATGCCGAACCGGACGGGCATACCGTCCTGTTCGGCTACGTCGGCACGCACGCGATGAGTCCGGCGGTGCAGAAGGTCGGCTACGACCCGGTTACTGACTTCGCTCCGATCGGACTGGTGGGCTCGTCTCCTACCCTCATGGTTAGCCACCCTGACAAAGCCCCGGCGGACGTAGCCACGCTCATCGCGAACCTGAAGGACTCACCGCGCCGATTCGGGTACGCGTCAGCTGGTGACGGAACGCCACCGCACTTCGCGGCAGAACTGTTCCAGCTAAGCACCGATACGGCCATGGCCAGCGCCACTTACGAAGGTGCCGCGCCGGCGATCTCTGACACTGTGGCAGGGCGGGCGCAGATCATGTTTCCCAGCCTCTTCACGGCGCATCCGTTCATTCGCGCGGGTCAATTGCGCGCATTGGCGGTCACTGGTGCGAAGCGCCTTGCCGACCTGCCGGGGGTCCCCACCCTGGAGGAACTCGGAGTGACGGGAGTCGA
This sequence comes from Ramlibacter sp., assembly GCA_028292195.1. Lineage (GTDB taxonomy): Bacteria > Pseudomonadota > Gammaproteobacteria > Burkholderiales > Burkholderiaceae_C > Ramlibacter. The sequence continues at coordinate 25,747 of JAQGMU010000380.1, forward strand.
CGTGGCGCAGTGGTACGGCCTGTTCGCGCCGGCGGGCACGCCTGGAGAGGTGATTGACAAGCTGAACCGGCTTTTGAATGAGGTTCTGGCTGACCCGGACGTGATCGAACGCTTCCAGAGCCATGGTGCGCAGGTCGAGCCGGGAACGCCCGATGCGCTTTCGACCAAGGTGAAAGCCGAACTCGCGCGGTGGTCGAATGTGGTGAAGCAAGCCAGGCTGGCCCCGAGCGAATCCCGTCTGGCTACGTTGGACTGAAGTTCGTAGCCGTCATCGCTCGGTCACGATTTCCGTTTTGCGCAAGGAAAATTTGACGGCTGCTTTGGGGGCCAGAAGCGGTCGCAGGTAACTACCTGCTGAACGGACCACGCCGCGGCCGACGCGCAGGCGTCGCCGCGTAGTTGCTCGCGGCAAACGTTCGTCGCTGGCCCAGGAGCTGTTCGCCGTCGACCCGCTGCGCAAGCTGCTCGATGTCTCCAGGGGTGACCCCGCACGCGGCGAAGTGCTCCTTCCAGGTATCCACCACGGTGACGATCCGCTCCACCTGGAGTGCGGCCTCGCGCGAGCTCAGGCCGAACGACTGG
>JAQGMU010000429.1 GCA_028292195.1 Ramlibacter sp.
GCGTCATGCGTATCTGATTGCTAACGCATGGACTGGCTGCGAAGTTTACTGCGGGGAGCAAAACTTACGCAAATCAAGTACTTAGGAAAATATCCTAAACAGAAGATGCGATTATAGGTAGTTACCCCTAGTTCACTAGCCCTGGGCTGCAACTCTGTCGGCTTTACTCTGCAATTTACTGAGCGCGCTCAGGTAGGCCTTGGCGGAAGCCACCACGATGTCGGGGTCAGCGCCGACGCCGTTGACCACGCGGCCGGAGTTCTGCAGCCGCACCGTCACCTCCCCCTGGCTCTCGGTCGAGCCACTGATGGCGTTGACGGAATACAACAGCATTTCGGCGCCGCTCTTCACCAGGCCCTCGATCGCCTTCATCAAGGCATCGACCGGGCCATTGCCGTCGGACTCGCCGCGCAACTCCTTGCCGTCGGCCGTGAACACGACCTCGGCATGGGGCCGTTCGCCGGTCTCGCTGTGCTGGCGCAGCGACACCAGCCGGTAGGTTTCCTGCTCGTGGGTGACCGATTCGTCGCTGACCAGCGCCAGGATGTCCTCGTCGAAGATGTCGCTCTTGCGGTCGGCCAGTTCCTTGAACCTGGCGAAGGCCGCGTTAACGTCGGCTTCGCTCTCCAGTTGCACGCCCAGCTCCAGCAGCCGCTGCTTGAAGGCATTGCGGCCCGACAGCTTGCCCAGCACGATCTTGTTGGCGCTCCAGCCGACGTCCTCGGCGCGCATGATTTCGTAGGTGTCGCGGGCCTTCAGCACGCCGTCCTGGTGGATGCCGCTGGCATGGGCGAAGGCATTGGCGCCCACGACGGCCTTGTTCGGCTGGACCACGAAACCCGTGGTCTGGCTGACCATGCGGCTGGCCGCGAGGATGTGCCTGGTGTCTATGTTCAGCTCGAGCCCGAAGTAGTCCTTGCGGGTCTTCACGGCCATCACGACTTCTTCCAGCGAGCAGTTGCCGGCCCGTTCGCCCAACCCGTTGATGGTGCACTCGACCTGTCGCGCGCCCCCAATTTTCACGCCGGCCAGCGAGTTCGCCACCGCCATGCCCAGGTCGTTGTGGCAGTGCACCGACCAGACGGCCTGGTCCGAATTGGGCACGCGCTCGCGCAGGGTCTTGATGAAGTTGCCGTACAGCTCCGGCACCGCATAGCCGACGGTGTCGGGCACGTTGATGGTGGTCGCGCCTTCCTTGATCACCGTCTCCAGCACCCGGCAGAGGAAGTCCATGTCGCTGCGGTAGCCGTCCTCGGGGGAGAATTCGATGTCGCCGCACAGGTTGCGGGCGAAGCGCACCGCCAGCTTCGCCTGTTCCAGCACCTGCTCCGGCGTCATGCGCAGCTTCTTCTCCATGTGCAGCGGCGAGGTGGCGATGAAGGTGTGGATGCGGGCCCGGGCCGCGTCCTTCAGCGCCTCGGCAGCGCGCGAGATGTCGCGGTCGTTGGTGCGCGCCAGCGAGCAGATGGTCGACTCCCTGATCGCCCGGGCAATGCCCTGTACCGCCTCGAAGTCGCCGTTGGAGCTGGCGGCGAAGCCGGCCTCGATCACGTCGACCTTCAAGCGCTCGAGCTGGCGCGCGATGCGCAGCTTCTCGTCCTTGGTCATCGACGCGCCCGGCGACTGCTCGCCATCGCGCAGCGTGGTGTCGAAAATGATCAGTTGGTCTGCCATGCTGATTCCTTGCTGTTCGTCGCCAGCCCGGCACGCTGCAGCCCCGAGACGATGGCCTTGAGCGAGGCGGACACGATGTTGGCGTCGCTGCCCACGCCGAACAGCGTGCGGTCGCCGACGCGCAGCTCCAGGTAGGCGACCGCGCGCGCATCGGCGCCGGCCGCCACCGCGTGTTCATGGTAGTCCAGCACGCGGATGGATGCGCCCGTCACCTGGCTCAGCCCATCGACGAAGGCGGCTATCGGGCCGTTGCCGGCGCCGCGCACCGCCACCACCTGGTCGCCGATGCGGACGTCGGCCGTGAGCGTCAGCAGGTCGCCTTGGGCGCCGGCCGTGGTCTCCAGCACCTGGTGCGCCACCTCGACCTGGCCGACGCGGTACTCGCGCTGGAACAGGTCCCACAGGTCCTGCGCGCTCAGCTCCTTGCCGCTGGCATCCATCACCGTCTGCACCACCTGGCTGAACTCGATCTGCAGCCGGCGCGGCAGCTCCAGCCCGTACTCGGCCTCCAGCAGGTAGGAAATGCCGCCCTTGCCCGACTGGCTGTTGACGCGGATCACCGCCTCGTAGCTGCGCCCCAGGTCCTTGGGGTCGAGCGGCAGGTAGGGCATGTCCCAGAGGTCGGATTCCTTGCGTGCGGCAAACGCTTTCTTGATGGCGTCCTGGTGCGAGCCCGAGAACGAGGTGTAGACCAGGTCGCCGACGTAGGGATGGCGCGGGTGCACCGGCAGCTGGTTGCAGTGCTCCACGGTGCGGCGGATCTCGTCGATGTCGGAGAAGTCCAGCTTCGGGTCCACGCCCTGGCTGTACAGGTTGAGCGCCACGTTCACCAGGTCCAGGTTGCCGGTGCGCTCGCCGTTGCCGAACAGGCAGCCTTCCAGGCGATCGGCGCCGGCCATCACCGCGAATTCGCCGGCTGCCGTGCCGGTGCCGCGGTCGTTGTGCGGGTGGACGCTGAGCACGATGGCGTCGCGGCGCGCCATGTTGCGGTGCATCCACTCGATCATGTCGGCGAAGACGTTCGGCGTGGAGTGCTCCACCGTCGACGGCAGGTTGACGATGCACTTGCGCGCCGGCGTCGGCTGCCAGACCTCGGTGACGGCATCGACCACGCGCTTGGCGAACGGCAGCTCGGTGCCGGAGAACATCTCCGGCGAATACTGGAACACGAATTCGGTTTCGGGCTGCTGCGCCGCCAGCTGCCGGAACAGCCGGGCCTGCGAGGTGGCCAGTTCGACGATGCCGTCCTCGTCCAGGCCCAGCACCACCTTGCGCATCACCGGCGCGGTGGCGTTGTACAGGTGGACGATCACGCGGCGGGCACCGGCCACCGATTCGAACGTGCGCCTGACCAAAGCTTCGCGGGCCTGGGTCAGCACCTGGATGGTGACGTCGGCCGGGATCAGGTCTTCCTCGATCAGCTTGCGCACGAAGTCCCATTCCACCTGCGAGGCCGAGGGGAAGCCGACCTCGATCTCCTTGAAGCCGATGGCCACCAGCTGCTGGAACATGCGCAGCTTGCGCGGGATGTCCATCGGCTCGATCAGCGCCTGGTTGCCGTCGCGCAGGTCGACGCTGCACCACACCGGGGGCTTGGCCAGCACGGCATCCGGCCAGGTGCGGTCCTTCAGGCCCACGGCGGGGAAGGGGCGGTATTTGGCGGCAGGGGTCTTGGACATCGGCATCGGAATCGTCTCGCTCAGGTTGGGAGGTGAACCAGCAGCCCCAAAGAAAAACGGCCCGCTGCTGGTGCAAACGGGCCGTGATACGGGAATATGCGCGCGCGCTACCGTCTCCGCCCGTGGGGGGATAGCAGTAGGGCCAGCGAAATTCGGTTCATTGGTCAGGAATGTAGCACAGTAGGCCGGGTTCGCGCCAGCGACCCCGACGATTCAGCGGTGAAGCCCGCTCTCTTCCGGTTCGTCGGTCGACGTGCTGATCACGCTGGTGCGGATGCCCTTGTAGCGGCGCCAGAAGTAGACGGCGTAGCCCGAGAGGCCGTAGAGCACGAAGATGGAGAACAGCACCACCGGCGGGTGGATGTTGATGAATGCGATGCCCAGCGCGATCAGCACGATCACGGCGAAGGGCACGCTCTTCTTCATCTGGATGTCCTTGAAGCTGTAGAACGGCACGTTGGTCACCATGGTCAGGCCGGCGTAGAGCGCCACCACGAACATCACCCACACCACGTCGTAGGGCTTGACCCCGTTGTCGTCCATCACCCAGATGAAGCCCGTGACCAGCGCCGCGGCGGCCGGTGACGGCAGGCCCTGGAAATAGCGCTTGTCGACCACGGCGGTGTTGACGTTGAAGCGCGCAAGCCGCAGCGCGGCGCAGGAGCAATAGACGAAGGCGGCGATCCAGCCCCAGCGGCCCAGGCCCTTCAGGGCCCATTCGTAGGCGATCAGGCCCGGCGCGGCGCCGAACGACACCATGTCGGAGAGGGAATCCATCTGTTCGCCGAAGGCGCTCTGGGTGTTGGTCATCCGCGCCACCCGGCCGTCCAGGCTGTCCAGCACCATGGCGCTGAAGACGCCGGCGGCCGCCAGGTCGAAGCGGCCGTTCATGGCCATCACCACCGCGTAGAAGCCGCCGAACAGGGCGGCCAGCGTGACCTGGTTGGGCAGGATGTAGATGCCCTTGCGACGCTTGCGCACCACCACCCCCTCGGGAACCAGGTCTTCCTCATGTCCGTCGTGCATGGGGCAAGTGTAAGGCGGCGGCGTGGCGCAAAAACAAAAGCCGCCCGGAGGCGGCTTTTGCTCGGAGGCCAGCGATCAATTCCGGGTCTGGTCCACCAGCTTGTTCTTCTTGATCCACGGCATCATCGCGCGCAGCTGCTCGCCCACCACCTCGATCGAGCTCTCCGCGTTCAGGCGGCGGCGCGACTGCAGCGTCGGGGCGCCGGCGCGGTTCTCGATGATGAAGCTCTTGGCGTATTCGCCGGTCTGGATGTCCTTGAGCACCTGCTTCATCACCTTGCGGGTCTCCTCGGTGATGATGCGCGGGCCCGTCACGTACTCGCCGTACTCCGCGTTGTTGGAGATCGAGTAGTTCATGTTCGCGATGCCGCCTTCGTAGATCAGGTCGACGATCAGCTTCAGCTCGTGCAGGCACTCGAAGTAGGCCATCTCGGGCGCGT
>JAQGMU010000453.1 GCA_028292195.1 Ramlibacter sp.
GTCCACTGGATGCAGTTGGTCAGCGACTGCAGGCAGCTGGCCGCGGCCCAGAGCCGTTCCTCCTGGAATTGCTGCATCTGGTAGATGAAGCCCTGGCCCTCACCGCCGATGCGATTGCGCTGCGGCACCCGCACCTCGTCGAAATAGATCAAGCCGGTGTCGCTGCTGTTCATGCCAATCTTGCGGATCTTCCGCGCCACCGAGATGCCGGGGCGCAGCTTGCCGTTCTCGCGCATCGGCACGACCACCAGGCTCTTGTTCTTGTGGACGGGCCCTTCACCGGTGTTCACCAGCATGCACATCCAGTCGGCCTGCAGGCTGCTGGTGATCCACATCTTCTGGCCGGTGATGACGTAGTCGTCGCCGTCCTTGCGGGCCCGGCTCTTGATGGCGGAGACGTCGCTGCCGGCGCCCGGCTCGCTGACGCCTATGCAGGCGACCATGTCGCCCGCGATCGCCGGCGCCAGGAATTCGCGCTTCAGTTCCTCGCTGCCGAAGCGCGCCAGCGCCGGCGTGGCCATGTCGGTCTGGACACCGATGGCCATCGGCACGCCGCCGCACTCGATGTGCCCCAGCGCCTCGGCCATCGCCATCGAGTAGGAGTAGTCGAGCCCGGCGCCGCCATATTCCTCCGGCTTGCACAGGCCCAGCAGGCCGAGCTGGCCCAGGCGCTTGAAGACCTGGTGCGCGGGAAAGATCTCGGCTTCCTCCCACTCGGCAACGTGCGGGTTGATCTCTTCGTCTATGAAGCGCTTGAGCGTCTGCTGGATCTCGAGGTGTTCGTGGCTGTAGTCCATGGCCGTCTCCTCACATGCGCGCGACGCCGAACTGCACGGGCCGCGGGGTTTTCGCTTGCGCTTCGGCGATGGTGTCCAGGCAGAACGCCAGCACGGAGCGGGTGTCGCGCGGGTCGATCACGCCGTCGTCCAGCAGCAGGCCCGAGGTGTAGAAGGCATCGGCCTGCGCCTCGAACAGGCCGACGATCTTGTCGAACTGGGCCTGCGACTGCGCGGCGTCGGGCGTGATGCCTTTGCGCGCCAGTGCGGCCTCGGTCACGATCTGCATGGTGCGCGCCGCCTGCTCGCCGCCCATCACGGCGGTCCTTGCGCTCGGCCAGCTGAAAAGAAAGCGCGGCTGGTAGCCGCGCCCGCACATGCCGTAGTTGCCGGCGCCGAAGGAGGCGCCGCACTGGATGGTGAGCTGCGGCACGGTGGCATTGGTCACGGCCTGGATCATCTTGCTGCCGTGCTTGATCATGCCGCCCTGCTCGCTCTCCTTGCCGACCATGTAGCCGGTGGTGTTCTGCAGGTAGACGATGGGGTGGCCCAGCTGGCACATCCACTGGATGAAATGGGTGGCCTTGTTGGCGCCGGCAACGTCGATCGGGCCGTTGTTGGTGATGAAACCCACGGCATGGCCGGCGATGCGGCCCTGGGCGCAGACGGTGGCAGGGCCGTAGAGGGACTTGAATTCGAGCAGCGAGCCCTCGTCGACCAGGCGCACAGCGACTTCGCGCATGTCGAGGGGTTCGCGGAGATTGGTGGGCATGAGCGAAAGCAGTTCCTGCGCGCGGGCATCCTCACCCCCGCCCTCTCCCGCCCCCTCTTGCTCCCTCTCCCGCTTGCGGGAGAGGGTTGGGGTGAGGGCCAGCCGCGCAACAACATCCCGCGCAATCCCCAAGGCCTCGCGATCGTCCTCTGCAAGATATTCGCCCAACCCGGAGACGGAAGAATGCATCTCCGCCCCTCCCAACTCCTCCTCCGTCGCCACCTCCCCCGTCGCCGCCATCAACAACGGCGGACCGGCGAGAAACGCCCGCGACCTGCCCCGCACCATGATCACCACATCGCTCAAGCCCGGCATGTACGCGCCGCCCGCCGTCCCCGAGCCATGCTGCACCGTGATCACCGGAATGCCCGCGGCCGACAGGCGCGCCAGGTTGCGGAACAGCGCGCCGCCGTGCACGAACCCCTCCACCCGGTAGCGCAGCAGGTTGGCGCCGGCGCTCTCCACCAGGTGGATGAAAGGCAGCTTGTTCTGCAGCGCCAGTTCCTGCACCCGCAGGATCTTGTCCAGCCCCATGGCCTGGATGGCGCCGGCGTCGATGCCGGAGTCGCTGGCCACCACCATGCAGCGCACGCCGCCGACGAAGCCGATGCCGGCGATCATGCCGCCGCCCGGCACCGAAGCGTCCGGGTCCTTGCTGTCCTGCAGGTAGCCGGCCAGCGAACACAGGGGCAGGAAGGGCGCCCCGGGGTCCAGCAACAGCCCGACGCGCTCGCGCGGCAGCAACTGCCCGCGCCGCTCGAACACGCCGCGCGCTTCGGCCGACTTGTCGGCGGCCCGCTGCTCCAGCGCGCGCAGCTGCACGACCCGGTCACGCATGGCCTCCGCACGCTGCTGCGCCAGCGGGCCCTGCGCGTTCCAGGTCGGCGCGAACATCACGATTGCAGCACCTTGGGCGCCTGGTAGCGGTGGAAGCCGTCGAAAGGTTTCACGGCGTCGCGCTGCTGCACCTCCGCCGGCGCCCCTATCTGCCCCCAGCCCATGCGCGCCTGCGGCCGCGCGCCGTCGATGCGCAGCACGCTGCCGCTGATGAACGAGGCCGCGGGGCTGAGCAGGAAGACGACGCCGGCGGAGGTCTCCGCCTCGGTGCCGAAACGCCCGGCCGGCACCGTGTCGCGCAGCTCGCGCAGCATGGCGCCGGCTTCCGGCGGATAGTGGT
>JAQGMU010000477.1 GCA_028292195.1 Ramlibacter sp.
CGGAACGGCATCGGCAGCCGGATCCAGCGCACGCCGGGGGCGACTTCGACGAAGCCGCCGGTCTCGGGCACCGGCATGGAAGTGGGAGTGGGAGTGGAAATCTCGGACATGGAGTGAGCTTAACGCCCCTGGAAGACCGGCTTGCGCTTCTCCACCATGGCGGCAATGCCCTCCTGCGCGTCGGCCGTCGCCGCCACCCGCGCCAGGGTCAGTGCTTCCTCTTCCAGCTGCGCCTCGGGCTGCGTCGTGCCGGCGCGCAGGAACAGCCGTTTGATTTCGCCGAAGGCCACGGTCGGCCCCGCTGCGAACCTGCGGGCGATGGCCAGCGCTTCTTCCTGCACCTGCGCCTCGGCCACCACCTTGTCGACCAGTCCAGCCTGCAGGGCTTCGGCGCCTTGCAGCACTTCCGCCAGCAGCACGAAGCGGCGGGCGCGGGACGGGCCCATGCGCGCGCTCAGCGTGATGGTGGACCCGGAATCGCAGCTGAAACCGATCTGCGCGAAAGCGGAGCCGATGCGGGCGGACTCGGCCGCCACCACCACGTCGCAGCCCGCCATCAACGCGGTGCCGCCGCCCATGCAGAAGCCCTGCACCGCGCACACCACCGGCACCGGCAGCTTCCAGGCGCGCTGCAGGCCCATGTGCAGGTCGGCGGTCCAGCGCCGCACGATTGCCGGCAGCTCGGCGCGCTTCGGGTAGAAGGCCTTCAGGTCACCGCCCAGGCTGAAGTTGGGGCCTTCGGCCTTCAGCAGCACGGCGCGCAGGCCCTTGACCTCCCACAGGTCGCAGAAGACCTGGCGGAAATCGCGCGTGAAGTCGTCGTCGAAAGGGTTGCCGCGGGCGCCCTGGGCCAGCGTGACGGTGGCCAGACCCTCCTGGATCTCGACCCGCATGGAAGACAGCGTCATGGAAAGGCTCCTTGCCCGCTGGTCACGGGCCTCGGGAGATCGTACACTACCGTACGTATTTCGCCAACCCCGGAAGCCCGCCATGCTCAGCCCGCAGGACGACCTCATCGGCCACCAGCTGTCCACCACCTTCGACCAGGTCGACAACAGCGACCCGGCCTGGATGGAGCGGCTCTGGTACACCGGCCATCCCGCACCCGGCGGCGACGCCATCTTCGACATCGGCCTGGGCTACCACCCGAACCGCAACGTGATGGACGCCTTTGCCGGCGTGGCCATCGCCGGGCGGCAATGGAACTTCCGCGTCTCGCGCCGGTTGCGGCCCGATCCGCTGGCGACGACCGTCGGCCCGCTTTCCATCCAGGTGATCGAGGGGCTGAAGCGGCATCGGCTGGTGCTCGGCGAAAACGCTTCCGGCCTGCGCTTCGAGCTCGAGTTCCACGCCACGCTGAACCCGCACGAGGAGAAGGCGCACCTGCGCCGGCGCGAGGGCCGCATCACCGAGAACATGGCGCGGGCCCAGCAGCTGGGGCGCTATACGGGCTGGCTCGAATACGACGGCCAGCGCGTCACGGTCGACGACTGGCTGGGCCAGCGCGACCACTCCTGGGGCGTGCGCGCGGAGATGCGCACCGACGAAACGGCGCCGCCGCTGACGTTCTATCCGCCGTTCTTCTATTGCTGGACCACCGCGCAGTTCAAGAACCGCGGGCTGCACATCTTCTTCAAGGAGCGGGCGCCGGGGGACAAGATCTACCTGTCCGGCGAGGAAGTCTTCGGGCTGGGGAGCAAGGTGTCGGGGCGAAATCAGCTCGTGGATGTTCAGCACGAGGTGCGCTGGCATGCGGACCCGCACGGACAGTCGCTGGCCGGCGCCACCTTCCAGCTTCGCTTTGCGAATGGCAGTGAGCGCAGCATCGAAGTGCGCGCGCTGCCGGTGAAGTACTTCCTCAAGGGCGGCCTGTACGGCGGGCTGGATGGCTGGTTCCATGGCGACGACAAAGGCAAGGAGCTGTTCGCGGCGCACGAGAGCTGGGACTTGCTGGACCCGGCGGTGCGGAAGAAGGTGCGGACCTTGGCCGACCAGGTAATCGAGGTGCGCGATGGCGACGAGGTCGGCTACGGGATCATCGAGTACGGCGTGGGCAAGGGGTATGCGAAGTATCCCGAAGTGCAGGAGCACCCAGCGATTTGAGGGAGGACGGTGGGGTCGCTGCGCGAACCCACCCTACAAGATCGCACCCGGACGTGTAGGGTGGGTTCGCGAAGCGACCCCACCGCTTCAGCCCTAGTCCTCGCGCCCGCTCGACATCTCCGCGAACAAGGGCCGCGGCGAATTCTTCAACTCGATCTCGATCTCCGCCCGCATCGCGGTGAGCAGCAGCGCCTCGACCTCGGCCGCCGTTGCGGCCGGAATGTCTTGCGAGTCCAGCTGCTTCAACAAGTCGCCGATGGCCCGGTTTCCCTCATCCCGCGCAGCCAGCAACTCCGCGATCGGCGTCACCACCGGCAGCGGTCCGGTTGCCGCCACCCCCGGCAGCAATTCCCGCACCCCTTCGAGCGCCGCCCTTTGCGCCGCCATCTGCTGCAGCAGGAAACCCGCCGACCAATCCGCCCGCACCTTGAAGGTATTCAACAGGTTGATCACCCCGAACACCTGCCCGCGCGCGAAGTCGTCGTCCAGCCGCGTCAGCACCTCCTGCCGCAAGGTGGCGCACATGCCGTCGATCAGGCGCTGGAAGCTGTTGTTCATGCGGTCTCCTTCTCCCAGGCCAGGATGGACTTTTCCATCTGTCGCAGGCAGGTTGAAATCTGGCTGCCCATGGCCGGCATGCGCATGTCGTCGAAGCGGCCGTCCTCGAAGCAGCGCGCGGCCGCCATGTGGGTGGCGGCAAGTTTCAGCAGCGACAGGGCCTGGTAGTAGCGCAGCGACTTCATCGAGACGGGGAAGCCGGCCCGTTCCGAATAACGCGAATAGAACATCCCGGGCTCGGCCAGCCGGCTGATCAATTTCGTGCCGCCCATGTACATCGGCAGGCTGGCCCAGCCCAGGTCCTCGTGCGGGTCGCCCAGGTGCACCAGCTCCCAGTCGAGGATGGCGGTGATGTTGCCGTCGCGCTCCAGGAAGTTGCCGGTGCGGTAGTCGCCATGGACGATGGCGACGCGCGGGGCCACGGGCGCATGCTGCTGCAGCCAGCGCAGGCCCCACTGCGCCATCGGATACGGCCGCAGCGCCCAGCGGGCGATCTGCGCCTCCCAGAACGCGATGGCCCGCTGCGCCGCGTTGTCCTCGTCGATGCCGTCCGCCAGTTCCGCGATCGGCTGGCGCCGCCAGTCCACGCTGTGCAGTGCAGCGACCGCGTCGACGAACTGTTCG
>JAQGMU010000496.1 GCA_028292195.1 Ramlibacter sp.
CGCCCTTGTCCGCCTCGATCTCGTTCAGGATCTTCATGGCTTCGATGATGCAGATGGTCTCGCCTTCCTTGACCACGCTGCCCACTTCGACGAAGGCTTTGGCGCCGGGCGCGGAGGAGCGGTAGAAAGTGCCCACCATGGGCGACTTGACGGTGTGGCCGGTGGGCACCGGCGGGGCAACCGGTGCGGCGGCGGGGGCCAGCGCAGGCGCGGTCGCAGCGGCGGCCTGCATCATCTGGGGCTGTCCGGCCCCTTGCGCCATCCCGGGCCCGCCCTTGACGATGCGGACCTTGCCTTCGGCTTCGGTGATTTCGAGTTCGGAGACGTTCGATTCGGACACCAGGTCGATCAAAGTCTTGAGTTTGCGCAAGTCCATGGAAGGGTTCTCCACCTCGTTCTAAGAGGAACGCGAATTTACAGCAAAATTCGGTTACTTCTGCCTTTTCGCGTGATTTCTCAGCAATTTAGCTTACACGCGGCCGTTTGGGAAACGGCGGAAAAGGGGCCGGGGAAGGCTTCCGGCTTCAGCTGGCGGCGGCCCATGTCTTCAGGTCGGCCTCGCTGACCCGGCCTATTCTACGCTCGCGGACCTGGCCTTCCCGGCCGAAGACGACGCTGAATGGCAGGCCCCCAACCTGGTTGCCCAGGCTCTTCGCCAGCTCGGTTCCTTCCAGTCCGGCCAGCCCGATCGGGAAAGTCACCGGCACGCGCTGCAGCCAGTTGCGCACCGCGCTGGGCTGATCCACCGCCAGGCCGAGCACTTGCCAGCCTTTGGCCGCATTTTGGCGGTAGAACGCTTCGAGCAGGGGCATTTCCTCGACGCACGGCGGGCACCACGTGGCCCAGAAGTTCAGCAGCAGCGGCCGCCCCTTCAGGTCGGCCAACGCCAGGTTGGCGCCCTGCGGCGTCTGGAAACTCAGGCTCCACAGATGCGCCGCCGCACCGTCATCCGACTCGCCCGGCCGGCTGCGCCACCAGGCGAAGCCGGCCCCGGCGGCGGCGGCCGCGGCGGCGACGCCGGTGACCAGCCAGCGCCGGCTGCGATCGGGCGAAGACGACACGGCTTCAGTCATGGTCCGCGCCGGCAAGCAAGGCCCGCACCGCCTTCAGGTCGCCGCGCGGCGTGCGGCCCTGGGCGTCCGGCTTGAGCGCGCCGCGCAGGTCGTCGTGGTCGTAGACCAGCAGGTGCACGCCGATTGGCTCGCCCAGCTCCGGGCTCATGCTGCTCAGGCTCAAGGCCTCGACGGTGTCGCCGGTGAAGCCGGTGACGGTGCGCGGGGTGTAGGCGACGTTGTGGTCGATCAAGGCGATCTCGGCGGATTTGGGGTCGTCGCAGAACAGCTGCACATAGATGTCCGACAGCCGGGTGGCCGTGCCGTGCCAGACCGCGCCGCCCAGGTGCGGCCTGAATTCCGCCAGCCGCTCCATCCAGGTCAGCGCCAGTTTGCGCAGCGCCACCAGTTCCGCCGGCTGGGTGTCGGCGTGGAAGACGGCGATGTATTCGCGCACCGCCTCCTCCAGGCTGTCGTTGTCCGGCAGGGCAGTGCGGGCGTTCAGTCTCAGCTGTTTCACCGCCCTCTTCTTGGCCGGCCCGTATTCCAGGCCCTCCTCCACCACCAGCCGGGCGGCGGTGGCGGCAATCTCCAACTGCAAGCTGTCCATCGGGTGGATTCTGCATTGCCTGGCCTGCCCCGGGTCCGTAGAGTGGCATCACCAGGAGACCAGCCCATGCAAAGCACGATGATGACGGCCCCGCTGTCGCTCAACCACCTGCTGGAGCGTGCCGGCCGGCTGTTCGCCGGCAACGAAATCGTCTCGCGGCTGCCCGACAAGTCGCTGCGCAAGCACAGCTACGGCGAGTTCTACCGGCGCACCCGCGCCCTCGCCTCCGCGCTGCAGAAGCTCGGCCTGCGCAAGGGCGAGCGCGTGGCCACGCTGTGCTGGAACCACCACGCCCACCTGGAGTGCTACTTCGGCATCCCGGCCGCCGGCGGCGTCATGCACACGCTCAACTTGCGGCTCGCCCCCGCGGAGATCGGCTGGATCGCGGGCGACGCCCAGGACCGCTTCCTGGTGGTGGACGACGTGCTGTTGCCGCTGTACCGGCAGATCGCCGGGCTGCACCAGTTCGAGAAGGTGATCGTGTTCCCCTTCTCCGGCGCCGCCGTGCCGGAGGGCCTGGCGGATTACGAGGCGCTGCTGGACGCCGCCGACCCGGACGGCTTGCGCTACGCCGAGCACGACGAGAACGACCCGGTGGCCATGTGCTACACCTCGGGCACCACGGGCCGGCCCAAGGGCGTGGCCTACTCGCACCGCTCCACGATCCTGCACACCCTGGTGGCCAGCCTGGGCGACTTCTGGGGCCTGCGCGGCACAGACGTCGTGCTGCCGGTCACGCCCATGTTCCATGCCAACAGCTGGGGCATGCCCTACGGCGCCGTGATGATGGGCGTGAAGCTGGTGTTCCCCGGGCCGCACCTGCATCCGGACGACATCCTGGACCTGATGCAACTGGAGCCGCCGACCCTCTCGCTCGGCGTGCCGACGATCTGGATGACGCTGATCCAGGCCTACGACGCGGCCCAGGATCCGGCCTCGCCCAACCACGGCCGCTGGAAGCTGCCGCGCGGCATGCGTTCGCTGGTCGGCGGCGCGGCGGTGCCGGAGTCCCTGATCCGCGCCTTCGACCGCCACGGCATCTGGATCATGCAGGGTTGGGGCATGACCGAGACTTCTCCCGTCTGCACCATTTCCTATCCGCGCGCCGAGCTGCAGGGCGCCAGCGCCGACGAGAGGTACCGCCGCGCCGCCATGGCCGGCGTGCCGGTGCCGCTGGTGGACCTGCGCGTGTGGGGCGACAGCGGCGAGCTGCCGTGGGACGGCAAGAGCGTCGGCGAGATCCAGGTGCGCGGCCCGTTCATCACGGGCGGCTACCACGAGGTCCCGCTCGATCCCGGCAAGTTCACCGAGGACGGCTGGCTGCGCACCGGCGACGTCGCCAGCGTCGACCCGCTGGGCTTCGTGCGCATCACCGACCGCACCAAGGACCTGATCAAGTCGGGCGGCGAGTGGATCAGCTCGGTGGACCTGGAGAACGCCCTGATGGCGCATCCCGCGGTGGCCGAAGCAGCGGTGATCGCCATCCCCGACGAGAAGTGGGGCGAGCGGCCGCTGGCCTGCGTGGTGCTGAAGAAAGGGGCCGACGCCCATCCCGGCGACCTGAACCAACACCTGCTGAAACACAGCTTCGCCAAGTGGCAGCTGCCGGAGCGCTACGAGTTCATCGAGGCGGTGCCGCGCACGTCGACCGGGAAGTTCTGGAAACTGAAGCTGAGGGAGCGCTTCCCCCGCTAGCAAGCGGCATCAAATATTCCCGCCTTCGGGGGCGCGCTTGCAACCGTAAGCAGCCTGCTTACAGCCGCGCCGGGATAATCGCGCCCCATGCACATTCACATCCTCGGCATCTGCGGCACGTTCATGGGAGGGCTGGCCGCACTCGCCCGCGAGGCCGGCCACAAGGTAACCGGCTGCGACACCGGCGTCTATCCGCCCATGAGCGACCAGCTGCGTTCGCTCGGCATCGAGCTGATCGAAGGTTTCGGCGTCGAGCAGCTGGCACTCAAGCCCGACGTCTGGGTGGTGGGCAACGTCGTCTCGCGCGCGCGCCTGGCCGACGGCACGCCGCGCTACCCCCTGATGGAAGCCATCCTGGACCAGGGCCTGCGCTACACGAGCGGCCCCCAGTGGCTGGCCGAGGAAGTGCTGCAGGGCCGGCACGTGCTGGCCGTGGCCGGCACCCACGGCAAGACCACCACCAGCGCGATGCTGGCCTGGATCCTGGAGCACGCCGGCCTGCAAGCCGGCTTCCTGGTCGGCGGCGTGCCGCTCAACTTCAGCGTGTCGGCCCGCCTGGGCAACATCGCGCGCCCGTTCACGCCGTTCGTGATCGAGGCCGACGAATACGACACCGCCTTCTTCGACAAGCGCAGCAAGTTCATCCACTACCGCCCGCGCACCGCGATCCTGAACAACCTGGAATACGACCACGCCGACATCTTCGACGACCTGGCCGCGATCGAACGCCAGTTCCACCACCTGGTGCGCACCATTCCCGGCACCGGCCGGCTGGTGGTCAACGGCCTGGAGGAAAGCCTCACCCGCGTGCTGCACCAGGGTTGCTGGAGCGAGGTCCGCACTTTCGGCGCCGCGGTCAGCGACTTCCGCGCGGAAGGCGAGCCGGGCCACTTCGAGGTGCTGGAGCAGGGCCATCGCGTGGCCACCGTGCACTGGGAAGTGGGCGGCGTGCACAACCAGCTGAATGCGCTGGCCGCCATCGCCGCGGCCCAGCACGTCGGCGTGCCGCCCGCCACCGCGGCGGCGGCGCTGCGCGAGTTCCGCAACGTCAAGCGGCGCATGGAAGTGCGCGGCGTGGCCGGCGGCGTGACGGTCTACGACGACTTCGCCCACCACCCCACGGCAATCCGCACCACCCTCGACGGCCTGCGCCGGCAGGTCGGCGCGCAGCGCATCCTGGCGGTGTTCGAGCCGCGCAGCAACACCATGAAGCTGGGCACGATGAAGGCGCAGCTGCCCTGGAGCCTGGAGCAGTCCGACCTGGCCTTCTGCCACGCGGGCGGCCTCGGCTGGGACCCGTCCGACGCGCTGCAGCCCATGGGCGCCAAGGCGCTGGTCGCCCGCGACATCGCCGAATTGGTCGACCAGGTGCGCAAGGCGGCGCGTCCGGGCGACCACGTGCTGTGCATGAGCAATGGCGGCTTTGGCGGCATCCACGCCAAACTGCTGGAGACCTTGGGCCAGGCGGTTTGATGGACCTGTCGGCTGGTTCGCGCAGCGACCCCAGCGAATTCCGCTTCAGCCCTGCCTGCGCTCCGGCATCAAGGGCGCCGGCATCGTCCGGTCGGTCACCAGCGGCGCCGGCGCGGTGCGGTCGCCCAGGGCGCCTTGCTGGCGCAGGGCGGCCGTGAATGCGGCCGGGTCAAGTTCCGACAGGAACACGCTGCCGGCGGTGCCCGGCGCGGAGTCCTCGATAGGGCGGCGCGTGCCGCTGCCCTCGGCGCGCCGCGGGTTGGCGGTGATCGAGCCCACCACATAGAGCGCCGACAGGTGGCGCGCCAGCGGCCCTTCGGCCAGGCCGGTGGCCTGCTGCAGTTGCTCGAAGGTCATGCCCGGTTGCGCCACCAGCTCCCGCAGCAGCAGCAGGTGGGCGTCGCGCAGGAGGCGCTGCGGCAGCCGCGGCGGCCGGCGGAAGAACAGGGGCTGGTTGCGATAGTGCGGCGGCAGCAGGTCACGCTGCGTGCGCGAGGCGTACTGCCACATCAGCTGCGACACGCTGGAGCGCGGGAAGCTGGCAGGGATCTTCACGGCGCCATGGTCACGGATGCACCAACTGGCGCCGGCCAGGTCGGAGGCACTCACGCCGGGCGCGACACCCGCGCCCAGGCGCAGGTCCACGACGGCCAGCAGGTCGGAGCCGCGCAGCACCTCCCAGGTGCCGGAGGTCAGCGTCGGTTGGTGTTCCGCCAGGCTGGAGGCCAGGCAGAACTGCGACAGCAGGTTCTGCAGCCAGTCGGCGAACTGGTTCAGCACGGCGACCGACTGGGCGCGGTTGTCGGCGTCGAAGGTGACGGCCGGCTGGAAACCTTCGACCGCCAGCGGCAGGGTGAAACCCACCGGCCGATCGACGTCGCCCAGCGCCAGCTGCACCGAGCGGCCGGACGGAATGCCCGGCTGCACGCGCAGGATCGCGCCCGGCAGCACCATGGTCCGGCTGCCCTCCACCCACCAGGCGTCGGCATCGGCGAAGTTGGCGATCTGCCACTCGGCGCGCTCGGACCTGGCCGCGCGAACCACGTCGGCGGCTATCCTCTGCTGTGCCTCGTTGAACCCTGCCAGCCCGAGGCGGAGAACCGGAACCTCGATCGTCATGTTTGCCTCAACCGGCGCTACGGCCGGGTAGAAACAATATAGATCGCGTGTTTCAGGATGTAAATACGGGTTACAGAATAACTACCGGCAAAAAGTCTCAGTTGCGTCGGGCGTGTACGGCTTGCGACAACACGTCCAGCAGTTCCAGCGAATCGTTCCAGCCGATGCAGGCGTCGGTAATACTCTTTCCGTACTCCAGCGCCTTGGGGTCGTCCTTGCCCGGGGTGAACTTCTGCGCACCCGGCTGCAGGTGGCTTTCCACCATGACGCCGAAGATGCGGCGCGAGCCGCCCGCCACCTGGCCCGCGATGTCGCGCGCCACGTGCAGCTGGCGCTCGGCCTGCTTGCTGCTGTTGGCATGGCTGCAATCCACCATCAAGGAGGGCGCCAGCCGCGACGCTTCCAGCTCCCGGCAGGCCGCTTCCACGCTGGCCGCGTCGTAGTTCGGTTCCTTGCCGCCGCGCAGGATCAAGTGGCAGTCACGGTTGCCATTGGTCTGCACGATCGCCACCTGGCCGTTCTTGTGGACCGACAGGAAGTGGTGCGGCCGCGCCGCCGCCTGGATGGCGTCGGTGGCGATCTTGATGTTGCCGTCGGTGCCGTTCTTGAAGCCGATCGGCGCCGACAGGCCGGAGGCCAGCTCGCGGTGCACCTGGCTCTCGGTGGTGCGCGCGCCGATCGCCCCCCACGAAATCAGGTCGCCGATGTACTGCGGCGAGATCACGTCGAGGAACTCGCTGCCCGCCGGCAGGCCGAGGCGGTTGATCTCGATCAGCACCTGCCGCGCGATGCGCAGGCCCTCGTCGATGCGGTAACTCTCGTCGAGGTAGGGGTCGTTGATCAGGCCCTTCCAGCCGACCGTCGTGCGCGGCTTCTCGAAATACACCCGCATCACGATCTCCAGCGTGCCGGCGTACTTGTCGCGCGCTTCCTTCAGCTTGCGCCCATAGGCCAGCGCCGCGTCGGGATCGTGGATCGAGCAGGGGCCGATCACCACCAGCAGCCGGTCGTCCTTGCCGGCCATGATCGACTGGATGGCGCCCCGGGTTCGGCTGATCAGCGTTTCGACGGGCGTGCCGCGGATGGGGAAGAAGCGGATCAGGTGTTCGGGAGGCGGCAGCACGGTGATGTCCTTGATGCGTTCGTCGTCGGTCTGGCTGGTCTTGTCGACGGGGTTCGCATGCCAGGCATCGGTGGCGGCGGTGGCTTTGGGGGTCATGACGGCCTTCTGGTGGGTGGGTTTCGGCGAGCCAAAAAGAAAAACCGCCGGGGGCACCGGCGGTTTTCGAGGGGTCTGTTTGCGTTTCTTGCGGGTACGCTCAGATCTCTCTTCCGCCGGGGGCGCAGGAGAACCAGAAGTAGCCAAAAAAGAAACCGCGAACGGGACGCATGGCGAGCAATTTAACACAGGTCGCGCAACCCCGCGGATGACCGCCGGTCGCCTGTGTCAGCGCCGCAACTTGTGCCACCACTGCAGCACCCGCTCGCGCTGGGGCGCGTCCAGCTTGTCCAGGGCCGAGGCATCTTCCTCGCCTTCTTCCTGCTCCAGCCAGCGCTCGTACATGTCGATCAGCAGCATGCCCTCGCCCAGCGTGCGCCAGGCGACCAGCGCGAAGTCTTCCGGCGTCACCGTCAGCTGGTCGCCCCAGGGCTCCACGTCCAGCAGCCACTGCCCGATCAGCACCCGGAAGTTGTTCAGGGCCTGCAGGTAGCCCGCGTACTCGTAGAGGCCGCGCCACGTCAGGCTGAGGTTCACCACGAAATTGCGGTGGTCGCGCAGCACCGTGAGCATGTCCATCAGGCTGGGGGCCGCGGCATCGCGGCGGCGGTCGCGCCGCAGCGCCGAGATCACCAGCTCGGCGCGCACCGCCAGTTCGGCCATGCTCTCGGAGAAGATGCGGCTGTCCTCGTCGGCGACCGCCTGGCGCAGGAAATTGCTGAGGCCGCCGAACGAGTTGATGCTCGGCAAGTTGGTCAGCGGGTCGAGCGGCAGGCGCGACGGGATGTTGTCCATGGAACACCCAGTATTGCAGCCGCGGCTGAGCTTGGATAGGGATACGCCCTAAGCCCAGGCCCGGGTGCGTGAACTGCGCCCGCTTTTCCGCGCCGCTTAGGCCGTGCCGCCGACGGTCAATCCATCGATGCGCAGCGTCGGCTGGCCGACGCCCACCGGCACGCTCTGGCCTTCCTTGCCGCAGGTGCCCACGCCGGTGTCCAGCTTCATGTCGTTGCCGATCATGCTGACGCGGGTCAGCGCGTCCGGACCGTTGCCGACGATGGTGGCGCCCTTCACCGGGTACTGGATCTTGCCGTTCTCCACCCAGTAGGCTTCGCTGGCCGAGAAGACGAACTTGCCGGAGGTGATGTCGACCTGGCCGCCGCCGAAGTTGGTGGCGTACAGGCCCTTCTTGATGCCGGCCACGATTTCCTGCGGATCCTTGTCGCCGCTCAGCATGTAGGTGTTGGTCATGCGCGGCATCGGGATGTGCGCATAGCTCTCGCGCCGGCCGTTGCCGGTGGGCTTCACGCCCATCAGGCGGGCATTGAGCGAATCCTGGATGTAGCCGCGCAGGATGCCGTCCTCGATCAGCACGTTGCGCTGGCTCGGGTTGCCCTCGTCGTCGACGTTGAGCGAGCCGCGGCGGTCCGCTATGGTGCCGTCGTCCAGCACCGTCACGCCCTTGGCCGCCACCCGCTGGCCGATCTTGCCGGAGAAGGCGCTGGAGCCCTTGCGGTTGAAGTCGCCCTCCAGGCCGTGGCCCACCGCCTCGTGCAGCAGGATGCCGGGCCAGCCCGGGCCAAGCACCACGGTCATTTCGCCGGCGGGAGCCGGTCGCGCTTCCAGGTTGGTCAGCGCCGCCTTCACCGCGTCGTCGACGTAGCTCTGCAACTGTTCGTCGGTGAAGTAGGCCAGGCCGAAGCGGCCGCCGCCGCCGCCCGAGCCCATTTCGCGCCGGCCGTTCTGCTCGGCGATCACCGTCACCGACACGCGCACCAGCGGCCGCACGTCGGCCGCCATGGTGCCGTCGGCGCGCGCCACCAGCACCACGTCGTATTCACTGGCCAGGCCGGCCATCACCTGCGCCACGCGCGGGTCCTTGGCACGGGCCATCTGTTCCACCCGTCCCAGCAGTTCGACCTTGGCCGTGCTGTCCAGGGTGGAGATGGGGTCCACTCCCTGGTAGAGCGATCTGCTCCCGGCCACGTGCGGCGCGGTCACTTTCACCTTGCCGCCGCGCGCGGCGGCAGCGATGGTGCGCACGGTGCGCGCCGCGTCCAGCAGCGAGGCCAGCGAGATGTCGTCGGAGTAGGCAAAGGCGGTCTTCTCGCCGCTGACGGCCCGCACGCCCACGCCCTGGTCGATGCTGAAGCTGCCGGTCTTGACGATGCCCTCTTCCAGGCTCCAGCCCTCGCTGCGCGTGTACTGGAAGTAGAGGTCGGCGTCGTCCACCTTGTGCGCCCGGATCTCGGCCAGCGCCTGCGTCAGGTGGCTCTCGTCGAGGCCGAAGGGTTCGAGCAGCAGCGCGCGGGCGATGGCCAGGCGCTCGATGGTGGGTTCGCGGGAGATCATCGAGCGATTGTAGGCCGCGGGTATTGGGCCGGCAGTAACCCAGGTATTACCCTGCGGCCGGGCTATTCGGAGAGCAGTTTGAAGAGCGCCGCGTCGTCGAGATCGCGCAGCCCGGCCTGCACGGCATGCTCGAACACCGCATGGGCCGCCGGACCGAGCGGCCCTTCGAAGCCCACCGCCCGGGCCGCCTCCAGCGCGAGCCGGGTGTCCTTGTGCAGCAGGCTGACGTGGGCACGCGGTTCGTAGTCGCCGGCGATGGCGCGCCGCATCCGGTCGGAGCCTATCCAGCTCTGGCCGCTGGACTGCTCGATCACGTCCAGCGTGCGGCCCGGGTCCAGGCCGAGGCGCTGCGCCAGCGCCAGCACTTCGGCCGCACCGGCCAGGTTGATGCCGGCCAGCAGGTTGTTGACCAGCTTGGTGCGGGCGCCGTCGCCGGGCCGCGCGCCGACGCGGAACACCTTCTTGCTGATGGTGGCCAGGAGTTCCCGCTGGCGTTCGTAGGCTGCGTCGTCGCAGGCCACCATCAGGCTCATGCTGCCGTCGCGCGCCCGCGCCGGGCCGCCCGACATCGGCGCGTCGATGGCGGCCAGGCCGGCCGCGTGCAGGCGCCGGGCAAGGCGTTCGACGTCCTGCGGCGCGATGGTGGGACAGAGCAGCACCGCGGCGCCCGCCGCCAGGGCCGCGACGGCACCCCCCGGACCGAACAGCGCGGTCTCGGCCTGGGCCGCATCGACCACGCAGACGATCAGCGCCGTGGCGCCGGCGGCGGCGGCGGCCGCATCCGGGGCTGCGTGGCCGCCCTGGGCCACCAGCGCGTCCACCCGCGACCGCACCAGGTCGCAGGCCTGCACCTGCCAGCCGCATTCCAGCAGCCGCGCCGCCATGGCGCCGCCCATGTTGCCGACGCCGA
>JAQGMU010000499.1 GCA_028292195.1 Ramlibacter sp.
AAGACTACATGCGTGGCGAGCTCAGGCATGTCCGTTTTCCTTGCGGGCTACCATTCAAACCAGCTTGACCACCTGCTTGCAGAAGTTGCGGCCATTGATCATGCCCAGGAATGATTCCGGCGACGCCTCCAGGCCCTGCGCCACCGACTCGCGCGGCCGCAGCTTGCCGGTGGCGACCAGCGTGCCCAGTTCCTTCAGTGCCTCCGGCCAGACTTCCATGTGCTCGCTGACGATGAATCCCTGCAGCAGCAGGCGGTTGGTCAGCAGCAACTGCGGATAGGTCAGCGGAATCGGCTGGCCGTCGTAGCCGGCGATCATCCCGCACAGCGCGATGCGGCCGTGCGCGTTCATGCGCAGCAGCACCGCGTCCATCACCATGCCGCCGACGTTTTCGAAGTAGCCATCGATGCCGTCGGGGCAGGCTTCCTTCAGCGCCTTGGACAGCGACCCCGCGTCCTTGTGCTGCTTGTAGTCGACGCAGGCGTCGAAGCCGAGCTCCTCGGTCACGTAGCGGCACTTGTCCGGGCCGCCGGCAATGCCGACCGCGCGGCAGCCGCGTGCCTTGGCCAGCGCACCCAGCGCGCTGCCCACCGCGCCGCTGGCCGCGCTGACGGCGATGGTCTGGCCGGCCTTGGCCTGAATGATATTCACCAGCCCGTACCAGGCGGTGACGCCCGGCATGCCGACCGCGCCCAGGTAGTGCGACAGCGGCACGTGGGTGGTCTCCACCTTGCGCAGCGCGCCCGGCTGGTCAGCGGCGACCACGCTGTACTCCTGCCAGCCGCCGAAGCCCACCACCTTGTCGCCCGCGGCGTATTTCGCGTTGCGGCTTTCCACCACCTCGCCCGCGGTGCCGCCCTGCATCACCTGGCCCAGCGGCTGCGGCTGGGCGTAGCTCTTGGCATCGTTCATGCGCCCCCGCATGTACGGGTCCAGGCTCAGGTAGTGGTGGCGCACCAGCACTTCGCCATCCTTCAGCGCCGGCGTGTCGGTGGTCACCAGCTTGAAGTTGCTCGCCTTCGCCTCGCCCTCGGGGCGGTTGTCCAGGTGCAGTTGCTTGTTGCTCGGCATGGGGTGCTCGCTTTCGTCGTCAGTCGGTGGAGATCGTGCCGCCCGGCCCTGCGGGCTTGCGCGTCACGAATTTGAAGGTGCCGGTGGCATGCGCACAGGCGTTGCCGGCGGCGTCGTAGACGGTGCCCTCGGTGAAGGCCATGGACTTCGTCCGGTGCATCAGCCGGCCCCTGGCGGTCAGCGCGCCCTGGCAGGGCCGCATGAAGGTGGTCTTCATCTCGATGGTCACCACCCCGATGCCCTGCTCGACGCTGCGGGCGGCCGTGGCCAGGGTGACGTCCAGCAGCGTCATGACGGCGCCGCCATGGGCGACCTGGAACGAGTTCATGTGCTCGGGCCGCGGCAGGAATTTCAGCTCGGAGGCGCCGCCTTCCATCATCACCAGCTCGATGCCGAGGTGGTGCACGAAGGGGATCTCCACCCCATAAAGGCTGGGCGTGCTCACCCGTCAGCCCCCGGTGACCACGCTGACGCCGCCATCCACCGCCAGCCACTGGCCGGTGATGTGCTTGCCGGCATCGGACGCGTACAGCAGCGTGATGCCTTTCAGGTCCTCGTCGTCGCCCAGGCGGCGCAGCGGCGCGTTCTCGGCCAGCTTGTCCACGCCGATGCGGTCCAGCGTGCCCCTGGTCATCCTGCTCGGGAAGAAGCCCGGGCAGATGGCGTTGACGTTGATGCCGTACTTGCCCCACTCGCAGGCCAGCGCCTGGGTGAAGGTGATGACCGCACCCTTGGAGGTGTTGTAGGCCAGCGTGTTCATCTCCGGCGGGTTGCCGCCGAGCCCGGCGATGGAAGCCACGTTGATGATGCGGCCCGCCTTGCGCGGGATCATGCTGCGCCTGGCGACCTGCTGCGCCAGGATGAAGTAGCCGCGGACGTTGAGGTTCATCACCTTGTCCCACGCTTCCACCGGGTGGTCCTCGGCCGGCGCGCCCCAGGCGGCGCCGGCGTTGTTCACCAGGATGTCGATGTTGCCCATGCGCTCGCAGGTCTGGTCGGCCAGCTTCCGGATGTCCTCCTCCTTCGCGCAGTCGGCCGCGATCCAGCGGGCGTCGATGCCCACGGCCTGCAGGTCGGCCACGGCCTCCTCCAGCTCGCCGGCCTTGCGCGCGCTCAGCATCACGCGGGCGCCGGCCTCACCGAGCGCGTGGGCCAGCTGCAGGCCGAGCCCGCGCGAGCCGCCGGTGACGAGGGCCGTCTTGCCCTCCAGGTCGAACAATTGCTGCACGGTGCGGGTCATGCTGGAGGTCTCCGGTTCAAGGTTTGTTCGATTGTGCTCCGGGCTCGGGCGTCTCGCGCAGGCGCGAGCGCACGTAGATCAAGACGACGCCGGCCGCGGTGGCGAGCGTGCCCAGCACCGACAGGCTCCAGCCGCCGATGGCGGTTTCGTCGTGCGAGGCGATGCCCAGCACCAGCGTGAACAGGCCGCCGAAGATCAGGGTCCAGACCAGCGTGTCGAGACGGGCCAGGGTACGGGGGGTTGCCATCAGAAAGCCTCCTCGGGCATGGTGGCGCAGGTGGGGTCGCGCGTTTCGACGACCCGCAGCCAGGCGCCGATTTTGGGCAGCTCGTAGTGGAAGAAGTATCGCGCCGCGCGGCGCCGGCCTTCGTGGTCCGGGCGCGGATCGGCGGCCGGCACGGCCAGCAGCACGTCCAGCCAGGTCCAGGCGATCACCAGGTGGCCGAAGGCCTGCATGTAGGGCACGGCGTTGGCCAGTGCGTCGGCGGGGTTGCCGGTGGCCCAGGCCGCTTTGGTGGCTGCTCCGACCCGCTGCAGCGCCTGGCCCAACGCATTGGCGTGCTCCGCCAGCGCCGGCTGCTGGATCGCGCCTTCGATGGTGGCGTTGATGCGCCCGGCCAGCAGCATGAGGCCCTTGCCGCCTTCCATCACCACCTTGCGGCCCAGCAGGTCGGCGGCCTGGATGCCATGGGTGCCCTCGTGGATCATGTTCAGGCGGTTGTCGCGCCAGTACTGCTCCACCGGAAAGTCGCGCGTGTAGCCGTAGCCGCCGTGGAC
>JAQGMU010000692.1 GCA_028292195.1 Ramlibacter sp.
TACCGGTCCGGCGGCGACGTGGTACGTGCCGTCGACGGCGTCTCGCTGACGATTGAGGCCGGTCAGCTTGCCGTCCTGTATGGCCCCTCGGGGTCGGGCAAGAGCACGCTGTTGCGAATTGCCGCGGGGATCGAGTCGCCCGACGGCGGCAGCGTGCTCGTCGACGGCCGAGAGGTGAGCGGGCTGTCGGAGCGCGAGGGTGCCGACTACCGCCTCAACGTGCTCGGCTGGGTCGATCAGCACTTTGACCTGATGCTTGGCGCTACGGCGCTCGAGGGCGCAGCGAGCAAGCAAGTGTTGGTGCAACCCAGCGTTCGCGCGGCGCGCGCGCAGGTCCGGCCGTTGTTGGAGGAGTTGGGTCTTGCGGGGCGGCTGAACCACCGCCTCGGGACGATGTCGATGGGCGAGCGCCAGCGCGTGATGATCGCTTTGGCGCTCTCGATGAACCCGCGCGTCGTGCTGGCCGACGAGCCGACGGGCAACCTCGACAGCCGGCGCAGCCGCGAGGTTCTCGGGCTGCTGCAACGCCTGACGCGCGAGCGCGGGATCGCGACGCTGGTCGTGACCCACGATGAGCATGCGAGGGCGTTTGCCGACATCGTGTGCACGCTGCAGGACGGTGCGCTCTTCGCGGCTGGTTCAGACGCCGTGCCGGTCGCGTGAGCGTCCGTAGTCCTCGCGCGACTGAAGTCGGCAAGAGGCCGCACCTGCGGTTGTCGGTCATGTTGGGGCTGTTCCGGATCCGGCTGCGGGAGCGGTGGATCCCCGAGGTTCTGGCGGTGGTGGGGATCGCGTGCGGCGTCGCGTTGTTGTATGCCACGCAGGTCGCGTCGACGTCGCTCGCCGGCCCGGTGAGCCAGCTCAACCGCGGGATCGTCGGCCACAGCCAGCTGCAGCTGCTCTCGCGCGGTGCCAAGCCGTTTCCCGACAGCGTCTACCGACAGGTGATCGCATTACCCGGCGTCCAGCGCGCCGCTCCCGTGCTCCAGATCCCGGGCAACCTCGTCGGCCGCGGGGGCGGGCGCGACGTGATCCTCCTCGGGGCCGACCCGCGCATCGTGCAGCTGCGCGGCAAGCTGCTGGAGGGCTTTCGCAGCTCAGACGTCGCTGACCAAGAGACGCTTGTGATCCCCGGTCCGATCGCGACCTCCATCGGGGCGACGTTTGGCGACGATGTCCGGCTACAGCTGGGCGGCCGGACGGTGACGACCTCGGCCGTCGTCGCCGATCGGGCGCAGCTGGGGTCGCTGGCCGACACGTCGATCGCGCTGGTGCCGCTGACCTACCTGCAGAAGCTGAGCCGGTCCGGCCACAGCGTGACGCGCATCCTGGTGGAGGCCAGACCTGGGCAGGTCGGCCGCGTCCGTGACGAGCTGCGCCGACTGCACGTCGCCGGCGTCGATGTCCGGGCTGCCGACTACGAGACCACGCTGTTTAACGCGGCGACGAAGCCGATCAGCGAGGCCTCGGCGCTCTTCAGTGTGCTCAGTGCCCTGGTGGGCTGGCTGTTTGCGGTGTGCGCGCTGCTGGTTACGGCAAACCAGCGGCGGCAGCTGGCTGTTCAGCAGTACAAGCAGGGCTATCCGCGGTCGGCGACGCTGCGGACGCTGCTGGTCGATGTGCTGGTGATCTGGCTGCTGGGCACGATTCTCGGCCTGATCGCCGGCGACCTGATCTCGAGGGAGGGGTTCCGCTCAGACGTGAGCTTTCTGTCGGGGGCGTTCCCGATCGGCGATCAGCGCATCGTGACCTGGCAGAGCGTCGTGCTGGCGGCCGGCGGTGGCTTGGTCGCGACTGCGTTTGGCGTGTTGCTCCCGGTGCCGCGGGTGGTCGCGGGCAGCTTGCCGCGGTTTGTGCGCCGCGCGTTCGGTGCAGGAGCGGGCAGGCGGAACGCACAGCACGCTGCGGAGCGGCAGGGGACCATCGGGTGGCGCCTTCCGGCCCTCGGCGTGGCGGCGCTGGTCGCTGCCGGGTCCATGACGGCGTACGCGCCCGGTGCTGCGATCCTCGGCCTGGTTTTGCTCGCGGTGGCACTGGTCGCGTTGATGCCCGTGCTGCTGTCGGCGACGATCGCGGCGCTCGGATGGTTCTTGCGTGCCAGCCCGCGCGCGTTGCCGTCGGCGCTGCTGGCGCTGCAGCGCCTGCGTGAGCCTGAGCTGCGGACTCGCGCGATCGCCATCACGACGACGGGCGCTGTAGCGGTCTTCGGCGCCACCTCGCTGCAGGGTGGCCGGGCCAACCTGCAGACCGCGCTGGACAAGGTGGTCCGCGGGCTCGACGAGGCTGCCCCGGTCTGGATCGCGCCCACGGGGGCGGGCAGCGTCTATGGGACCACGACCTTCGCACCGGGCTCGACGAGGCGCATCTCCGCGGTTCGAGGCGTCACCGGCGTGCGGCTCTACCGCGCGGGGCTGCTGGATCTCGCCGACAGCCGCGCGTGGGCGATCGGCGTGCCGAGCGACGCGCCGGTCCCGATCCCGCCCGGCCAGATCCTCAAGGGCGACACGCGCGCCGCCAACGCCCACATCCGTGCCGGTGGCTGGGTCACCGTGTCGCGGGCGATCGCCGACGACCTGCATCTCCGTGTCGGCGGGCCGTTCAGGCTGGACTCTCCAGCGCCGATCGCGCTGCGCGTGGCGGCCATCACGACCAACCTCGGATGGTCTGGTGGCGGCGTGCTGCTCAATGCCGGTGACTTCGCACGTGCGTGGGGCTCGTCGGAGATCGCCGCGTACCACGTCCGGCTGGCCCCCGGCACTTCGCCGGAGGTCGCGCGGCGGGAGATCACGGCTGCGCTGGGGCCCAACCCGGCGCTGCGCGTCGAGACCTCCGAGCAGCGGCAGGGTCGTCAGCGCGCGGCCGCGAGAGCTGCGCTGTCGCGGCTGCGCCAGATCGCGCAGCTGACGTTGCTGGCGGCCGTGCTCGCCGTCGGCGCCGCCATGACCGGACTGCTCTGGCAACACCGCGGCCTTGTCGGAAGTCTCAAGCTGCACGGCGCGCGGACCACGACGATGTGGCGCTCGATGCTCACCGAGACGGTCGTGCTCATCGGCGCCGGCGCCATCCCGGCCGGGCTGCTGGGGCTGTTGGGACAGAAGCTCGGCTCACGGGGCATGGAGGTCATCACGGGCTTTCCGATGGTGCAAGGTCTGCGCGTCGACATCGCGGCGGTCACTGTCGCGGTCGTCGTAGGTTCCTCAATGGTCGTCGTTGCTGTACCGGGCTACCTTGTCGGGCGTGTCAAGCCCGGAAAGCGCGAGTAGCGCTCCACGAGCGCGACGCTGAGCTGCGGCGATGGCCGCTTACCCGGACCCGGCGCCGGTCACCGCCCGGCAGCTCGCCGCGCTCGGGCGCAGCGCCACGCTCGAGCTGGGGTGGGGCCTGCGCGCGGTCCGACATGAGCTCAAAGGTTGGCGGACCCGAGCACTGGCCATCTCGGATCCCGTGGTTCGCCGCGACGCGATCGCGGCTCAGGAGGACAAGCGCGTGCTCGTCGACGGCGCCGCGCTGTTCTGGACATTGCCGCGGCGGCGAAGCCGCGAGCTGCTGCGACTGCTCGTTGCCTTCCAAACGCTGGCCAACTACCTCGACAACGCCAGCGAACGAGCGGCGGCGGCCGGCGAGGCGGACGCGGGCACGGCGGCAGTACTCGTTGCGGCGCTCGACGTCGGGGCCGCACCGGTTGGGTCTGTCGGCGTCGGCAGCGA